>NZ_FNJS01000059.1:0-10135 GCF_900104405.1 Arthrobacter sp. ok909
GAAGCCCGTGACCTCGCAGTTCTGGATGATGTCCACGCCGAGCTCGTCGCATTTGCGGGCGAACGCCCACGCAACGTGGTCGTGCTTGGCGATCCCGGCGCGCGGCTGGTACGTGGCACCCATCACCGGGTAGCGGATGTTGTCGTTGATGTTCAGGATGGGACAGAGTTCCTTGACCTGCTGCGGGTCCAGCCACTCGGCGTCGACGCCGTTGAGCTTGTTGGCCCCGACCCGGCGGATGCTTTCGCGGACGTCGCCCAGCGTGTGGGCCAGGTTCATCACCCCGCGCTGGCTGAACAGGAAGTCGTACTCGAGTTCCTCCGGCAGGATCTCCCACAGCTTCAGGGCGTGCTCGTAGATCGCCGCGCTCTCATCCCAGAGGTAGTTGGAGCGGATGATCGTGGTGTTTCGTGCCATGTTGCCGCCGGCGAGCCAGCCTTTTTCCAGGATGGCGATGTTGGTCATCCCGTGGTTCTTGGCCAGGTAATACGCCGTTGCCAGGCCATGTCCGCCGCCGCCGACAATCACGGCGTCGTAGCTCTTCTTGGGATCGGGATTGCGCCACAGGAAGTCCGGGTGCTCCGGCAGCTGTTCCGTGCTCATTATGCTGCCCCGGTCGCGTCAGAGGAGAGGTTGGGGTAGAGGGGGAATTTCTCGGCGAGGTTTTCGACCCGCTGCCGAAGATCCACCACGGTCTCGTCGCTGAACTCGCGCTTGAGGGCTGCGGCGATAATGTCCGCGACCTCAGTGAATTCTGCCTTCCCGAACCCACGCGTCGCCAGTGCGGGCGTTCCGATCCGAAGACCGGAAGAGATCATCGGCGGACGCGGGTCAAAGGGCACGGCGTTGCGGTTGACCGTGATGCCGATCCGGTGAAGCCGGTCTTCGCCCTGCTGGCCGTCCAGGTCCGAATTGCGCAGATCCACCAGGACCAGGTGCACGTCAGTGCCACCGCTGACTACGGTCACACCGGACTCTGCAACATCGGCGGACAGCATCCGTTCTGCGATGATCCGGGCGCCCTCCAAAGTGCGTTCCTGGCGTTCCCGGAAGGATGGTTCAGCAGCGAGCTTGAATGCCACGGCCTTAGCGGCAATGACATGTTCCAGCGGTCCACCCTGCTGTCCGGGGAACACCGCAGAGTTGACCTTCTTGGCGATGTCGGCGTCATTTGTCAGGATCACACCACCGCGCGGGCCGCCGAGGGTCTTGTGCGTGGTGCTGGTGACAATGTGGGCGTGCGGCACCGGGTTCGGGTGCAGACCGGCTGCCACCAGGCCGGCGAAATGCGCCATGTCCACCATCAGGTACGCGCCGACCAGGTCCGCGATCCGGCGGAACTCGGCGAAGTCCAGCTGCCGGGAGTAGGCGGACCAGCCGGCCACGATCAGACGCGGCTTGTTCTCAACGGCGAGGCGCTCCACCTCGGCCATGTCAATCTGCATGGTGTCCTCACGGACTCCGTACGGGACTACCTTGTAGAGCTTGCCGGAAAAGTTGATACGCATGCCGTGGGTCAGGTGGCCGCCGTGGGCCAGGTTCAGGCCCAGGATGGTGTCTCCGGGCTGGATGAGCGCGAACATCGCCGCTGCATTGGCCTGGGCGCCGGAGTGGGGCTGGACGTTAGCGAATTCGGAACCGAAGAGTGATTTGAGTCGGTCGATGGCCAACTGCTCCACGACGTCGACGTGCTCGCAGCCGCCGTAATAGCGCTTGCCCGGGTAGCCCTCGGCGTACTTGTTGGTCAGCACAGATCCCTGCGCTTCCATGACGGCCGTCGGCGCAAAGTTTTCGGAGGCGATCATCTCCAGGGTCCCCTGCTGGCGCAGCAGTTCCTGCTGTATCGCGGCGTGGATCAGCGGATCGGTCTCTGCGAGCGAACGGGTCAGAACGTCGACCATCATTTCTCCTAAGTCTGCTATCTAATATCCGGTTGATATATTAGTTTCGTGATTCAAGTATGCTATTCACTCCGGTGGGTGTCAACAGATTTTCCGGCCGGTTTGGCCGGCTGAGCCAGGGCCGCGAACGAACCAAGCGGCCTGAAACGCCTGAAGCGCAGCCCGGGGGCTGCGCTTCAGGCGTTTCAGGCCGCTGGAGATCCTGCCTAGGTGGCGAAAAGAGCTTCGCGTACAGCGTGCTCAAAGCCGCTGACGTGGATGCGCGCGAGCTCCGCTGCCCGGGTCTCATCGCCGTCGATAACCGCGCGGAGCAGTTCCACGTGCTCATGCACGTGGCGTGAAAGGTCGGGAAGGCGATCCAGGACCATGCACCAGATTCGTATCGCGAGATTGTCGTAGCGAATCAGGACGTCCTCGAGGTGGGGATTGCCGGCGGCGGCGTAAATGCCTTGGTGCACCCGAGCATCCAGCCGCAGGGTTTCGACCACGGATGCGGTACTGGTGTCGAAAGACTCGACGGCGCGCATAACACCCCGTAATCGCTCCCTCATTGATTCCGTCGCCACCCGCGCAGCCCGGGAGGCGGCAAGGGGTTCGAGCTGGGTTCGTATTTCGGAAATGAACGCAAGGTCGGTGACCTCCACTCGCGTCGCGAAAGTTCCCCTTCGCGGATAGGAAACCACCAGGCGATCGAGCTCCAACCGCTTCAAGGCTTCACGCACCGGAGTCCGCCCGACGCCGAGGTCCTTGGCGAGGTCGTCGTCATTGAGGAGATCGCCGGGCTTGATGTCAAGCATCAGCAGCCTGTCCCGGATGCGCTCGTAGGCTACGTCAGCCAACGACCTCTTTGCCGCCTCGTCAGCGATTGCCAGAACTTCAAAAGCCATAACGTGGTCCCCTTTTCATTCAAGCCAAGAAGGCTATTGACCTCACCCATTGACCAGTATACGCTGAATCCCAGCGCTAATATATCAGTTATGAATCTTGAAATATATCTAAGGAGGAGACATGACCCTAGTGGCGACAGACTCATCTACCAGCACGCTGACTCAGTCAGAGTCCCGCGTGGAAGACCAAACGCAGAAATTCGTGCTCACACTGTCGTGCGGCGAACGCGCGGGCATCGTCCAGGCGGTCACCACCTTTCTCTTTGAGCGTGGCTTTAACATCGACGAACACCAGCAGTTCGACGACGGCCTCCGCCAGACGCTGCATCTGCGGACCGCATTCTCCGGCTCGGCGGACCACACCCCGGAGAGGCTCCAGGAAGAATTCCGCTCGATCGCTGACCGGTTCGACATGAAATTCAGCTTCTATGACCAGACCAAGCAACGCGTCCTCGTGATGGTGTCCAAGTTCGGCCACTGCCTGAACGACCTGCTCTTCCGCTGGCGCGGCGGCAGCCTCGGGGGCGACATCGCCCTCATCGTTTCCAACCATGAAACCCACAGGGCCATGGCCGAGGCCGCGGGCCTTCCCTTCATCTACCTACCGGTGACCCCCGAGACAAAGTCAGATGCCGAACGGCGCCTCCTGGAACTGGTGGATGAGCATAACATCGACCTCGTCGTGCTCGCCCGGTACATGCAGGTGCTGTCCGACGACCTCTGCCGCTCTTTGGAAGGCCGGGCTATCAACATCCACCACTCATTCCTCCCTGGGTTCAAGGGTGCACGCCCCTACCACCAGGCCTACGACCGGGGAGTCAAACTGGTGGGCGCCACGGCCCACTACGTCACCGCGGAACTGGATGAGGGGCCAATCATCGAACAGGAAGTCATCAGGGTCGACCACAGCTACGGACCGACCGCCCTTTCAACAGTCGGACGGGACGCCGAGGCCCTGGCACTGTCCCGCGCCGTGCGGTGGCACTGCGAACACCGTGTGCTGCTGGACCAAACCAGCACAGTCGTGTTCCGCTAAACACGACCACCAAACCAGCAACGAAGACTCACGAAACTCAGCAGGAGAAACCACATGGCATCGACGCCAAGCATTGTCATTATTGGAGCTGGAATCGTCGGCACAAACCTGGCCGACGAACTGGTCACCCGGGGTTGGAACAACATCACCGTCCTGGACCAGGGACCGCTGAATATGCCCGGGGGCTCCACGTCCCACGCACCCGGTCTCGTCTTCCAGACCAACGCCTCAAAGTCCATGGCGCTCTTCGCCAAGTACACGGTGGAGAAGCTTCTGTCCTTAACCGAGGACGGCGTCAACTGCTTCAACCAGGTCGGCGGCCTCGAGGTCGCCACCACCGAGACCCGTCTCGCGGACCTGAAGCGGAAGCTCGGATACGCCGCATCGTACGGAATTAGCGGCAAGATCCTTTCGCGTGAAGAGTGCATGGAGCTCTACCCGCTGCTGAACGAGGAAGACATCCTGGGAGGGCTCCATGTCCCCAGCGACGGCCTGGCCAACGCCGCCCGCGCCGTTCAGCTGCTGATCAAGCGTACGGAAGCCGCGGGCGTCAAGTACCGGGGCAACACCACGGTCACGGGTATTGAACAGTCCGGCCGGCGCGTCACTGGCGTCCAGACGTCCGAAGGTGTTATCCCCGCGGACATCGTGGTTTCCTGCGCAGGCTTCTGGGGGGCCAAGATTGGCGAAATGATCGGCATGTCCGTCCCCCTTCTGCCCTTGGCCCACCAGTACGTCAAGACCACTCCGGTGCCGGCGTTGAAGGGCAAGAACGACCTGCCCAACGGGGCGTCCTTGCCGATTCTGCGACACCAGGACCAGGACCTTTACTACCGCGAGCACGGCGATCGCTACGGCATCGGCTCCTACGCACATCGTCCGATGCCCGTGGACCTTGACGAACTGGGCACCTTTGAGCCGGGCGCGATCAGCGAACACAACATGCCGTCCCGGCTGGATTTCACCTTGGAAGACTTCCTCCCGGCGTGGGAAGCCACCAAGCGCATGCTGCCTGCGCTGCGGGAAAGCGACATTGAGGATGGCTTCAACGGCATCTTCTCCTTCACTCCGGACGGCGGATCCCTGGTGGGCGAGTCCAAGGAGTTGGATGGCTTCTTCGTCGCCGAAGCCGTCTGGGTGACCCACTCAGCCGGTATTGCCCGTGCCGTTGCCGAACTGCTGACCACCGGCAGGTCGGAGATCGATCTGGGTGATTGCGATATTCACCGCTTTGAAGAGGTCCAGCTGACCCCGGAATATGTCAGCGAAACGTCACAGCAGAATTTCGTTGAAATCTACGATGTCCTGCACCCGCTCCAGTCCAAGCTCTCCCCCCGCAACCTCCGAGTCAGCCCTTTTTACGCCCGCCACAAGGCCTTGGGAGGATTCTTCCTGGAGGGCGGCGGATGGGAACGCCCCTACTGGTTCGAAGCCAACGCGGACCTGCTGAAGGAGATGCCGGCTGAGTGGCAGCCCCCTGCCCGTGATGCCTGGTCCGGAATGTTCAGCTCGCCCATTGCCGCCGCGGAAGCGTGGAAGACCCGCACGGCAGTCGCCATGTATGACATGACTCCACTCAAGCGTCTCGAGGTCTCCGGCCCGGGAGCATTGAAGCTGCTGCAGGAACTCACCACCGCGGACATGACAAAGAAGCCCGGCGCAGTCACCTACACCCTCCTGCTGGACCACGCCGGCGGCATCCGAAGCGACATCACCGTTGCCCGCCTGAGCGAAGACACCTTCCAGCTCGGAGCCAATGGAAACATCGATACCGCTTACTTTGAGCGGGCCGCACGCCACCAGACGGAAAGCGGAACCGCAAGCGACTGGGTCCAGGTGCGCGACACGACAGGAGGCACCTGCTGCATCGGCCTGTGGGGCCCCCTGGCACGGGACCTCATCAGCACCGTAAGTAGCGACGATTTCTCCAACGACGGCCTCCGTTACTTCCGTGCCAAGAAGGTGGTCATCGGTGGCGTCACCGTCACCGCGATGCGCCTGTCCTACGTCGGCGAGCTGGGCTGGGAGCTCTACACCAGTGCAGACAATGGACAGCGCCTCTGGGATGCACTGTGGAAGGCCGGACAGCCTCACGGCGTTATCGCCGCGGGCCGGGCCGCCTTCAGCTCGCTGCGTCTCGAAAAGGGTTACCGCTCGTGGGGCACTGACATGACCACCGAGCACGACCCCCTGGAAGCCGGCCTCGGATTCGCCGTCAAGATGACCAAGGAAAGCTTCGTCGGAAAGGCCGCTTTGGAAGGCCGGACCGAGGAAAACGCCTCCCGCCGCCTGCGCTGCCTGACGGTCGACGACGGCCGCAGCATCGTGCTGGGCAAGGAACCGGTGTTCTACAAAGACCAGGCGGTCGGCTATGTCACCAGTGCCGCCTACGGCTACACCGTCGCCAAGCCGATCGCCTACGCGTACCTCCCGGCCGCTGTCTCCGTTGGTGACTCAGTCGAGATTGAGTACTTCGGACGGCGCATCCAGGCCACAGTCACCGCAGATCCGCTTTACGACCCCACGATGACCAGGCTCCGCGGCTAACCACGCGCCGGACCATTAAAGGGCGCGCGGCCCGGACTCATGTCCTCGAACCAGAGTTCGGGCCGCCGCTCGTCCATGGCCCGTCCCATAACCCGCCCAGTCGACTCGAGCTTCAGCCCAGGAAGACACATGATCAGTACAGAAACAATCACCGGATACCTCGCCCGCCTTGCCTCACGCGAGCCCACCCCCGGTGGCGGCGCGGCCGCGGCCCTCCACGCCGCTCAGGGGGCAGCGCTCGTCGCCATGGTTGCCAGATACACCACCGGTGCGAAATACGAGCAGCACGCCGAACTCGTTCAAAGAACCATCAGCGCCGCCGACGGACTCGTAGTCGAGGCCCTGCGCCTGGCCGACGCTGACCAACATGCGTTCCAAGGCGTCATCGATTCGTACAAACTTCCGTCCGGAAAGGAAGACCTGAGGGCCGCACGAACGGCAGCCATCCAGGAAGCCCTCATCCTGGCCGCGCAACCCCCCGCGCAGCTGATCAAGCTCGCCGGCGCCATCGTGGATCTGGCAACGGAACTCTTCGAGGTCGCCAACGCCAACGTGATCAGCGACATCGCCGCTGCCGCCGACGCAGCCCGCGCAGCCGCCACCACGGCCCGGGTGAACATTGACATTAACGTGGTGGCCATCAAAGACGCCGCAGCCCGTTCACGGTTGGCTGACCAAACCGACGGCCTGGAGGAAAAGGTCATCCTGGCAGCGGACTCCCTCGTACGGCGTGTGCGCGAAAGGATTCTCGGTTGAGCACCTTACTCCTCTCCGGAAAGACACTGGCCAAGACCATTCAGCAAAAAGCCCACGATGAGGCCCGGGGCCTCGAGGCCGACGGGCTGCACCCAACGCTCGCAGTGGTTGTGGCCACGGACGACGGCTCCACGCACTGGTATGTCCGGTCCATCGAACGGGCCGCAGAAAGGGCCGGGATCAGTTGCCGCATTGTGGACCTCGGCCACGATGCTACCGGGGAGGACTTGGCCGCTGCACTAAAGGACCTCAGCGCTGATCCATCAGTGAACGGCATCATCCTCCAGACGCCTCTGCCTGCCGGCGTCGAGTCAGATGAGCTGGTCGGGCATATTGCCCCGGAGAAGGACGTCGATGGCGCGAACCCGTTGAGTCTTGGCCGGCTGGCTGTCGGGCAGCCCTCGTTCGCACCTGCCACGGCCCGCGCCGTAATCGAGATCCTTGACCATTTCGACATCCCACTCGCAGGCCGGAACGTCGTCGTCATTGGCCGTTCTGCCGTCGTGGGGAAGCCATTGTCGCTGCTGCTGCTGGAACGCGACGCAGCCATTACCGTCTGCCACTCCAAGTCGGGTCCGCTGGAAAAATACACCAAGACCGCGGACGTCGTGGTCGTCGCAGCCGGGCGGGCCGGCCTGCTCAACGGGGACCACGTTTCTTCCGCTGCCGTAGTGGTCGACGTCGGCACCAACGTCCTTCCCGACGGCTCCCTCGTGGGGGATGTCGATGAAGCCAGCGTGCGCGGCGTTGCCGCGGCACTGACACCTGTCCCCGGGGGCGTCGGCTCTGTCACCACATCCCTGCTTCTCCTGCACACAACCGAGGCCGCGCGGAAGCAGTCGCGCACCTTGGTCCTTGGATCTGCCGGGTGATCCACGGCAGACCCAGCTGCCAGCACCTGGAATCCGTTGTCGTGGCCGTCGAAGGTGGGGATACGCCTGAAGGGAGAGCCTTTGTTGCCGCACTCGAACGGGTGCTCAGTTCCTTTTGCACGGTGCGAATTCAAACCGACCTGGATCTCCTCCACGGGCCCGGCGAATGCCCAGAAGTTATCCTCGTGACCAGCCGGGGCGAGACCCGAAACTGCCTGCTCCGAATACTCGCCGGGCCGAAGAACAACGGCCCGGCCGGGGCGCCTCCTGAAATCACCGTCCTGGATCCCTCGCATCCTGAAGCGCCTCTTCACGCTGCCGAGGCCCTGGCGCAGCTTCCCGCTCTCGCCGCAGTTCGCGGACTCCGGTCCCTGCCTGCCGCCCCTGCCCTCCACTGCGTGCCGCTTGCGGAGTACCCGGATCCGGAAGCGGCCTTCCATGAGTTCTACGGGCTGTCCAGCCACCGTGTCTGGCTGGACAGTTCGAACGCGGCAACGGATCCAGTCGCGGGACGTAACCGCTACAGCATCATGGCTGACGATTCCGGCAGCCGCGGCATGAGGGCACAGCACCTGAACGGCGTGACCATCATGGAATCAAAGCTGGTGACAGCGAGGTTTCGGGGTCCTTTCTTCAGCTGGCTGGACAGGAACTGGGACAGCAGGCAGGCACCGGTTCCCGGGCTTCCCCCCGGTCTGGGGTTCGCCCTCGGCTGGCTGGGCTACCTGGGTTACGAGCTCAAGCGCGAGTGTGGCGGCAACGCGGTGGAATCACCACTGCCGGACGCCTCATTGATCCGCTGCAGCCGGGCCGTGGTGTTCGACCATGAGGCACGCTGCATGTACCTTCTTGCCGAAGCCGGCGCAGAAGGCCAGCAATGGTGCACGAACGCCGCCCGGCGCATCCGGCGCCTGCCTTCCAGGCCCCGGCGCCTCAGCGCCCGGTTGCCGCCCGTACAGTTCAGCGCCGCGGACTCCGGCCCGTCCTACCTTCAAAAAATCGCCGCGTCCCGGGACGAAATCGCGCAGGGAAACTCCTACGAGCTGTGCCTCACTACCCAAATCTTCACCAACCTCCACGAGAGCATGAATCCGTGGGACTTTTACCGCAGACTCCGCCGGTCCAGCCCGGCGCCGTTCGCAAGCCTCGTCCAGCTTGGTGCAGTAACCATCGCGAGTTCCTCCCCGGAGCGGTTCCTCAGTATCACGGCGGGCGGTCACGTCCGTGCCGAACCCATCAAGGGAACCCGACGGCGGGACAGGTCACCACGGGCAGACAGGCAGCTGAAGCACGACCTCATGACCTCGGCAAAAGACAGGGCGGAGAACATCATGATCGTAGATCTGATGCGAAACGACCTGTCCCGCCATGCCGAACCGGGAACAGTTTCCGTGACACGGCTCTGCGACGTGGAGACTTACCCGACAGTGCACCAGCTGGTAAGCACCATAGAGGCCACAATTGCCCGTGACCAGTCAAGGACGGCTGTTATCGCGGCTGCCTATCCTCCCGGCTCCATGACCGGGGCACCCAAGATCAGCAGCATGGACATCCTCGACGGATTGGAATCCCAGCCGCGCGGACCGTATTCAGGTGCGGTTGGCTATTTTTCCCCAAACGGCGCCTCTGACCTTTCGGTCACCATTCGCAGCGCCGTCTTCCACACCCGTCCTGCGGAACGGCAGCGGCTGTCCGTGGGTATCGGCGGGGCCATCACAGCCGACTCCAACCCCGACGATGAGCTGGCAGAGATCCACACCAAAGCCAAGGCCATCCTTGGTGTCCTAGATGAGTGAGTCCGAATTGGGCGTGCGCCGCGTGGACGCTGTTAATTGAAGGTGGAGGGTGTTAAACCCTGTTTGTGAAGACAGATCTAAACACCCTCCTGACCACACTTTACGTCGATTTGGATGATCATGTCCTGCCGGGCCTGGGCTGGTCCCGCGCCCGGATCCGGGGCCGAAAACCAGCCTTGAGCGACGCGGAACTGCTCTGCCTGGCCGCGGCGCAGCATCTGCTGGGCATCCCTTCGGAACGCAAATGGATCCGCTACGCTCACAAGCACCTGGCCGGCATGTTCCCGAACCTGCCCGGGCAATCCGGGTGGGGCAAGCGCCTGCGCAACCAGTCCGGACT
>NZ_FNJS01000012.1:0-148352 GCF_900104405.1 Arthrobacter sp. ok909
GACCAGGTCACGGAGAGCTTCCACCGGATGGACGGCAAGACCCCGGTCATCCCGCTCGTCGAGTCCGCCGTCGGCATCGAGGAAGCCAACAACATCGCGAAGGCCCAGGGTGCTTTCCGCCTGGCCTTCGGCTCCGGCGACTTCCGCCGCGACACCGGCATGGCCGCCACCCCGGAGGCCATGGCCTACCCCCGGGCCAAGCTGGTGGTGGCCAGCCGCGTGGGCAACCTGCCGGGCCCCATCGACGGCCCCACGGTCGGCACCAACCACCCGATCCTGCGCGAGCAGACCGGCATCACCGTGATGATGGGCATGACCGGCAAGCTCTGCCTGGCGATCGACCAGACCCCGGTCATCAACGAAGTCATCAGCCCTACGCCGTCCGACGTCGCCTGGGCCACGGACTTCATGGCCGACTTCGAAGCCAACGGCCGCGTCATCCGGGACGGCTCCGACCTGCCGCGCCTGGGCCGCGCCGAGAAGATCATGAAGCTCGCCGTAGCGTTCGGGGTGCAATCGGCACCCTAACGCCCTTCGCACGCCCGCACACTGCTTAATCGGCAAGCAAGATCAGGAAGAGAAAACGAATGGCCTACGCAAACTACCGATACAAGGGTCACAACTTCATCGGCGAAGTTCATGGCGAACACCTCATCCCGCTAGCCGGCCTCACCGACGTCGGACCGGAAACATCCGCAGAGCTCCTTGCCAGTGCTGCCCGGGTGACCGCATCACGGGTTGCCCTATCCGAAGTCACCCTGCGCGCGGCGTCCCCAAGGGCCGGGAAGATCCTCTGCGCGGGCCTGAACTACAAAGACCATGCCAACGACCCCAGCGCGGCCGCCTTTCCCGTCCTGTTCCCCAAGTACACATCCACCCTCATCGGACCGGCCGAGGACATCATCCTGCCCCCGGAATCCAACCAGGTCGACTTCGAAGGCGAACTTGCCGTCATCATCGGCAAGACAGGTCGCCGCATCACCGAACACGACGCCATGGACCACGTCCTTGGCTATTGCGTCGCCAACGCCGTCACCATGCGCGACTACCAAAACAAATCCCACCAATGGTTGCAGGGCAAGGTCTGGGACGACACCACCCCGATAGGCCCCTACATCGTCACCCCGGCAGAAACCGACATCAGCAAGGCCGGCATCCGCACTACCCTGAATGGGGAAGTCGTACAAAAATCCGACCTCTCCCACCTGATTTTCAGCATCCCCACACTCATCGCCACCATCTCCGAATTCGCCACACTGGAGCCAGGTGACGTCATCCTCACCGGCACGCCATCCGGCGTCGGCTACCGCCGAGACCCCCAACTGTTCCTCAAAGACGGCGACACCATCACCGTGACCGTGGAAGGAGTCGGCAGCATCACCAACACCGTCCGGACAGAAACCGCGTGATCCGAACCGGCATCAAGAAGCAACCCACGGGTCTCGGAAGACAACAGCTTTCCAAGACTGGGTTATACGCGCGTCAGTACTTCCAGCCAGGACGCCCAGCTTCGACATCCTCGGCTCCACACTGCGCGTCAACGCACCCCTTGTTCGGGGATCCTGTCGGATTCGCACGGTCCATAGTGAACTCGGAACCCCGCCTGCCAGGGAGCGCAACGCGCACAATATGAACTAATCCTGATCAGGCCTCAGCCGGGGAAAAAGCGCCTCGGAATTGCCGCGGTCTATCGCCGCGCGCACGGAGGGGTCCAGCGGATAATTCTCATACTCCATATTCAGGAAATCGATCGCCGCAGCGGGTGCGAACGGGAAGTCAGTTCCGTACGTGATGCGGCCCGGGTCAGCTACCTCGAGCAGGCTGGGCAGGGCCGCCGGGCTGGCGGACAGGGCCACGTCGTAATAAAACCGCCGCAAGATGGACTGCTTCTTATCTCCCAGCGCCGCCAGCGCGCTGAGGGCCAGGTCCTTATCGTTGAGCATCGTCAGCAGGATCCTGTAGGCGATGTAAGGAACGAAGCCGCCCGCGTGGGCCAGGATGAACCTGATTCCCGAGAACTTTTCCATCGCACCGGACAGGATCAGGCTGATAGCGGTGCGGGTGGTGTCGAGCAAGAAATCTGCGGCAAAGGCGGGTATGCCCGGCACCGCCGGAGCGGGCAGTTCAGCGGGGTGGATGAACACTACGGCCCGGCGGTGGTGCAGGAACTCCAGCAGAGGCTCAAAGCCAGGATCGCCCAGATAGCGGCCGGCGTTGTTGGCCAGCAATACGATCCCGTCCGCGCGCAGGGTGTCCAGGGCGTACTGGGCCTCCGCCAGGGCGCCTTGCACGTCCGGCAGCGTGAGTGTCGCGAAGAACCCGAACCGCTCAGGCCGGGCCGCGACCACCTCTGCACTGTATTCATTGATCTCCCGCGCCCGCCGCCGTGCCTCCGCAGCGTCCCCGAAGTACACGCCGGGCGTGGACAGGGATAATATGCCGGTCTGCACGTCGTGCCTGTCCATGAACTTCAACGCTGAGCGCTCGGACCACGACGGCAGGCCAATGCCGCCGGGGCGGATACCCTTTTCAAGCATCCAGCGTGCATACCCAGGCGGAACGATGTGCTGGTGAGTGTCAATGCGGTACGGCCGGCCCATCCGGATCCTTGTCCACGTGCTCGTTTCGCTGATACGCGGGACCCTCAGCGGATGTGAACAATCTACTCGCAAATCCGACCAATGAGCAGACCGCCGGACGGTGCCTGGGACTCAGCTAGACCGTCAGTGGGCGCTCTTCGAAATCGTGTGTATCAACCGCCGTGGGTTCTGGGAGCCGTTCTCTCAGTCGCCCTGCTAGCCATAGGCCTCAGGAATCCATGGACAACATCATTGAGATTCCTTATGTTGCTCCCCGGCTGGTGCCGCGCCGAGTCCGAGGTGCCGGAGGAGCGCGTCGAGGATCGGCAGCTGGCCCTTCACCAGCCGGTCCCTGGCTTGTGCTTCCGTGGCCCATTCGGCGTGGTCGATCTCGGGGAAGCTGCGGACGGCGCCGGATCCCTTGGGCCACTCCAGGGTGAAGGTGTTGCTCACGATGCGGCCGGGCTGAAAGTCCGATTCGGTCGCGTAGACCGTGATGACCTTGCCGGAAGGCTGCCGGAAGTCGCCGAGCCGGTGGTAGTCGGACGCGGGCGCAGGGGTGCCTATTTCCTCCGCGAACTCCCGGCGCGCGGCCTCCAGCGGGTCCTCACCGGCGGGGTATTCGCCCTTGGGGACGGACCAGGCGCGGGCGTCCTTGCCGGCCCAGAACGGTCCGCCCATGTGGGCGATCCAGACCTCCACCGGAGAAGCGCTGCCGGGTCCGGGCGTGCTGCCCAGCCGGTAGAGCAGAATGCCGGCGCTCCGAACGGCCATGGCTCCTCCTGTCCCAACGCTATCTCAACCGGCGTAGTCAAAGCGCGTGGCGGGCTGTGGCCCGCCCCTCGAAAGCTGGGTCAATCAGGCGGGCCGGGCCCGGTGGAGGAAGAACTACGCGGCGGGGGCCCGGACCTCAGAGGTAATGGTGGTGGTCCTGAACTGGCGCGGCATTCCGGGACCGCCAGCGCCCGGCCTCAGCTGATCTTGCGACGGTAGATGGCGATCGCGAAGGCGTAGGCGACAACGAGAATGCCGACGAGCCAGGCGAGGGCGATCCAGATGTCGCTGCCACTGGGTTCCTGGGCAAGCAAGGCTCGGATGGTGTTCACGATGGAGGTCACCGGCTGGTTCTCGGCGAACCAGGCGACCGGGCCGGGCATCGAGTCGGTGGGTACGAACGACGAACTGATGAACGGCAGGAAGATCAGCGGGTAGCTGAACGCGCTCGCGCCGTCGACGCTCTTCGCCGACAGCCCTGCGATGACGGCAATCCACGTCAGTGCGAGGGTGAACAGGATCAGGATGCCAGCGACGGCGAGCCAGTCGGCCACGGAGGCGCCGGTCCGAAACCCCATGATCAGCGCGACGCCGATGACGATCGCGACCGCGACAAGGTTGGCAGCCAGGGAGGTGAGCACGTGCGCCCAGAGCACGCTTGACCTCGCGATCGGCATGGACTGAAAGCGTTCGAAGATACCGCCCTGCATATCGAGGAACAACCGGTAGGCGGTGTACGCGACGCCGGACGCGATCGTGATGAGCAGGATGCCGGGGAGCATGTAGTTGACGTACGACTCGCCGGATCCGGTGTTAATCGCGCCGCCGAACACGTACACGAACAGCAGCATCAGCGCGATCGGGGTGACGGCGGTGGTCATGATCGTGTCGGGGCTGCGGAGGATGTGGCGCAGCGAGCGGCCGGTCAGGACGCGGGTGTCGCCAAGGACGCGGGTGGTCATCGGGGTGCCTTTCGTGCCGGGGCCGGGTCATCGGTGCGGTCGTCGTCGGTGCGGTCGCCGCCGGTGCCACCGACGAGGGCGAGGAAGACGTCCTCGAGGGAGGGCTGCTTCTCGACGTATTCGACCGTCGCGGGCGGGAGGAGTTGCTTGAGTTCGCTGAGGGTCCCGTTTTGGATGATCCTGCCTTCATGCAGGATCGCGATGCGGTCGGCGAGCTTTTCGGCCTCGTCGAGGTACTGCGTGGTGAGCAGCACCGTCGTGCCCTGACCGGCAAGTTGCTTGACGGTCTGCCACACCTCGATGCGCGCCTGGGGGTCGAGCCCGGTCGTCGGTTCGTCGAGGAAGACGACCGGCGGGTTCCCGATCAGGCTCATCGCAATGTCGAGTCGGCGCCGCATGCCGCCGGAGTACGTCGACGCCTTGCGGTTTCCTGCTTCGGTGAGTGCGAAACGGTCGAGCAGGTTGTCGGCGATCGCACCCGGGTTTGTCAGATGACGCAACTTGGCGATCAGCACGAGGTTTTCCCGACCGGTGAGCACTTCATCGACCGCGGCAAACTGGCCGGTCAGGCTGATCGACTCGCGCACGTCGCCGGGCTTCGCGGCGACGTCGAAACCGTGAACCGTCGCGGTGCCCGCGTCGGCCTTCAGCAGCGTCGACAGGATCCGCACCAGCGTGGTCTTGCCCGCACCGTTCGAACCGAGCAACGCGAAGATGCTCCCCGCCCTCACGGTGAAGTCGACACCCCGCAGAACGTGCACGTCCTTGAATGATTTCTCGATGCCCTGCACCCGGACCGCGGGTTCGAGGGCCTGGCCGGTGGTCATAGCCGGTTCTCCGTTCCCGGTGCATTCACACGCCGTCGGCGGCGGCCTGATCGATGGCGTCGGTCAGGCGCTTGCGCTCCTTGTTGATCCACTGGCCGTCGGAGTAGTTCTGGATGAAGGTGTCTGCGAACTCCACCGGGTCGTCCCCAACGATGTCGCGGACGGGGGTGCCGTCGACGGCGGCCCGCTCGATCAGGTCTGCGAGGTCCTCGAGCATCTGCATGAGCACATCGCCCTTGACGATCGACCCGGCGTACATGAAGTAGCGCTCGAGTCCGTCGATTGCGGTTCGATAGCTGGCGGGGAGTTGTTCTTTTCGATCCTTGTACCGGCGCCAGCGCTTCTTGTCCTCGAATGATCCCGTGATCTTTTCGATCCATCCTGCGGCCATGGTTACTCCCCTTCGCTTTGCGGGTGTTCTATGTCGTGGTGGAGCTGTTCGATCCGCTTTTGGAGGAAGCTCCAAGTCCTCCAGAACTCTTCGAGGTACTCGCCGCCCAGTGCGTTTAGGGAATAGACCTTGCGCGGCGGCCCTTTCTCGGACGGGACCTGGGCCACGTCCACGAGGCCGCGCTGCTCGATCCTGACCAGCAGCGCATAGACGGTGCCCTCGACGATGTCGGAGAAGCCCTGCTCGCGCAGCCGCGCCGTGATCTCGTAGCCGTATGCCGGCTGCGCGGCCAGGATCGCGAGGACGATGCCCTCGAGCGTGCCCTTGAGCATCTCGGTCATTTGCTTGCCCATGGAACCCTCCCAACAGCTACTCGGTGTTACTGACTACCACTAGATAGTAACACTGAATAGCGACCTGGCAATGGATGGCGGGGAGTCGATTCAGCGCATCCGGTTGCGGATTCCGGCACCCGGGCGATTGGGCGCGCGCCGTGCGGGTCAGATCAGGCCGCCGGCCCCCACAAAGCCTTGCGCAGCAGCCCCTTGAGGGCCGCGATTTCGGCGTCGCTGAGGCCGGCCAGGGCTGCGGATTCCGCCTCCCGCGCCGCGGCCTCGGCTTGCCGGAAGACCGCCGTGCCTTCCGTGGTGGCGGAGACGATCTTGGCGCGCCGGTCCTGTTTTCCGGGCGCGCGGATCACCAGGCCGCGCTTCTCCAGCTCATCAATCAACGCGACGATCTGGCTGGGATCCAGGCTAAGGAATTCGGCCATCTCCCGCTGGGTGGGCTCCAGCTCACTGGTGGCCAGGGCCAGCACCGAATAGGAGCGCTCCTTGAGGCCGAACCCGGCCAGCGCGCGGTTGTTCAGGACCGAACCCGCGGCATGCAGTTTGGCCAGGAGGAAGCCCGCATCCCGGCTGATGGTTGCCGCCATGAGCTTCTCCGCCGGGACGGTGCCCGGCGCGTCGTCAACTTCTGTCGGCATGTCAACTCCAATGGTCCAAAAAATAAATCATTGACTTTTTCAACTATCCATATTTACATGGATGCAGACCAGCATCCCACGCCGCAGGGCCGGATGCACACGGCAGCTAGCAAAGGAGCGGCAATGAGCCTGTCAGGAAAAGTAGCAATCGTCACCGGAAGCGGACGGGGCCTCGGCCTGGCCTACGCCCGGGAGCTGGCCCGCCAGGGCGCCGCCGTCGTTATCAATGACGTCGATGCTGCCGTGGCTGCCGAAGCGGTCCGGACCATTGAGTCCGACGGCAGTAAGGCCGCCGCCGTCGTTGCCCCGGTGGGCAGCTCCGAGGTGGCAAAACAGCTCGTGCAGACAGCCGTTACGGAGTTCGGCCGGCTCGACATCCTGGTGACCAACGCCGGCATCCTGCGGGACAAGAGCCTGCTGAAGATGACGGACGAGGACTTCGACGCCGTGATCAACGTCCACCTCAAGGGCACCTTCACCTGCGCACGGGAAGCCTTCGGCTACTTCAAGGAGAACGGCATTGCCGGCCGCATCATCACCATCGGTTCACCGACCGGCCAGCGCGGCAACTTCGGCCAGACCAACTACGCCGCCGCCAAGGCCGGCATCGTGGGCATGGTACGCACGTGGGCCCTGGAAATGAAGAAAGCCGGCGTCACGGCCAACGCCGTCATCCCCGTGGCCGCCACGGCCATGACCAAAACCGTCCCGTACTTCCAGAAGGCCGTCGAGGCCGACGAGCGCGGCGAGGCCATGCCGGCGTTCTTCCGCCACGACCTCGGGTTCGGCACGGCCGACGACGTCGCCGGCCTCGTGGCGTTCCTCGCCTCCGACGCGGCCGCCGGAATCACCGGCCAGGCGATCGGCGCCGGCGGCGACCGACTGCAGCTCTGGACCCACCCCGAGGCCGCCGCCACCGAATGCCGCGAGGGCGGCTGGGGCTACCAGGATCTCGTGGAAGACTTCGGGAAGCTCTTCGGCGACAAGCTGCAGAGCGTCGGCGAAGAGTTCCTGCCGCTGCCGGAGGAACTGCAGCCAACAACGGCTCAGCCCGAACAGACGCAGCCCGAGCCCGCTGCGCCGGCGAAGGTCGGCTAGCCATGTCCGCGCAGCGCTATGAACTCGGCATCGACGCCGCCTCGCTGGATGCGATCGACATGCACGTCCATCTCGAAGTGGACGGCCACGGCCACGAATCCCTGCCGCCGGCACTCACGGAAGCCTCCGCCAAGTACTTCAAGGCCGAGGACCGGACCCCGTCGCTGGACCGGATCGCCGAGGTCTACCGCGAACTGAACATGGCCGCCGTCGTCTTCACCGTCGACGCCCGGACCCAGCTCAAGCACGAGCCCAACAGCATCCCGGACCTCATTGCCGGGGCGGCGCGGAACAACGACGTCCTGATCCCGTTCGGCAGCGTGGACCCGCGCACCGGCGCCGAGGCCATCCAGGGCGCCAAGCACCAGGCAATCGACCTCGGCGCGCGCGGGTTCAAGTTCCACCCGAGCCTGCAGGGCTTCGACCCGTCTAACGAGCAGTTCTACCCGCTCTGGGAAACCCTGCAGGAACTGGGCCTGCCGGCCATCTTCCATACGGGCCAGAACGGCATGGGCGCCGGGCTCCCCGGCGGGTACGGCATCAAGCTGGCCTACTCCAACCCGCTCCTGCTCGACGCCGTGGCCGCGGACTTCCCGGAACTGCAGATCATCATGGCCCACCCCTCGGTGCCGTGGCAGGACGAGGCCAATTCGATCGCCACGCACAAGTCCAATGTGTTCATCGACCTCTCCGGCTGGTCCCCGAAGTACTTCCCGGAGTCCCTGGTCCGGATGGCCAACTCGGTCCTGCAAGACAAGGTCCTGTTCGGCACGGACTTCCCGCTGATCACGCCGCAGAAGTGGCTGGGTGCCTTCGCCGACCTTCCGCTCAAGGACGAGGTGCGGCCCAAGATCCTCAAGGACAACGCCGTCCGCCTGCTCGGGCTGGGTGGCTGAGGTGTCAGTGGCGACCGAAAACCAGACCAGGCTCTACGGCGTCTGCGACTACTACGATGCCGAGTCCCTCCTCACCGCGGACGAGCGACGCGTGCTCGGCAGGCTGCGGGCCTTCCTCGATGAGAAGGCGAAGCCGCTGCTGGCCGACTACTGGGAACGCGGCGAGTTTCCGGACCAGCTGGCGCGGCCGCTGATCGAGCTGGACCTCATGGAACCCGCCGAGCTCACGACCGACAGACCCGCCCGGGGGATCTACCAGGGTTTCCGGATCTTCGAACTCGCCCGGACGGACGCCTCGCTGGCCACCTTTTACACCGCCCAGGCCGGGTTGTTCCGGACCGCCATCCGGGTCGGCGCCTCCGCGGAACAGCAGGCCGAGTGGATGCCCAAGGTCATCGACTTCTCGCTCAAGGGCGTCTTCTCGCTGACCGAGCCGGAATCCGGCTCGGACATCGCCGGCGGCCTCGCGACCACCGCCCGCAGGGAGGCCGGCTCGGACGGCGACACCTGGGTCCTGAACGGCGCCAAGCGCTGGATCGGCGGCGCCGCCACGGCCGACGTCCTGGCGGTGTTCGCCCGCGACACGGCCGACGGGCAGGTCAAGGCCTTCCTCGTGGACCGCGACGCGGCCGGCGTGACCCTGGAGAAGATCCACCGCAAGACGGCGCTGCGGATGATGCAGAACGCCCACATCACGCTCGACGCCGTCCGGGTTCCCGAGGCCAGGCGGCTGCACAACGTGAACTCCTTCGAGGACGTGGCCGCGATGTTGCGGGCCATGCGCTCGGACGTCGCGTGGATCGCCACGGGCATCCAGGCCGGGGCCTTCGAGGCAGCGCTGCGCTACGTCACCCAGCGGCAGCAGTTCGGCCGCCCGGTGGGCTCCTTCCAGCTGGTGCAGGAAAAGCTCGCCCGGATGCTCGGCAACGTCACCTCGTCGCTGTCCCTGGTGGTCCGGCTGACCGAACAGCAGGACAAGGGCATCTACCGCGACCAGGACTCCGCCCTGGCCAAGATGCAGACGTCCCTGCTGATGCGCGAGACCGTGGCGCTCGCCCGCGAAGTGGTGGGCGGCAACGGCATCACGCTGGACACCGACGTCGCCAGGTTCCATGCCGACGCCGAGGCCGTCTACTCCTACGAAGGCACCCACGAAATCAACGCCCTGATCGTCGGACGCGCCCTCACCGGCGAAAGCGCCTTCACCCGCTGACCGCGCCGCCGTCGTCCATCAACCCATCCCCATCAGCACAGGAGCCAAAGATGCCCAACCTCGTCGTCGACTTCGACAAACTGCTCACCCTCGCCGGCACCGACCTCGGTGTCACCGACTACCGCGAAATCACCCAGGAACAGATCAACAAGTTCGCCGATGCCACCGGTGATGACCAGTGGATCCACGTGGACCCCGAACGCGCCAAGGACGGCCCCTTCGGCGCCCCGATCGCCCACGGCTTCCTCACCCTCTCGCTTATCATCCCGTTCTGGGGCGAGCTGTTCGACGTCGACGGCGTCACCACCAAGGTCAACTACGGCCTCGACAAGGTCCGCTTCACCTCTCCGGTAAAGGTGGGCTCGCGCATCCGCATGCGGGCCACCATCGCCGAGGTCACCGAAGTCAAGGGCGGCGCCCAGATCAAGGTGGCCAACACGATCGAGATTGAAGGCCAGGAACGCCCCGCCGTCGTCGCCGAGTTCCTCGCCCGCTTCTACAAGTAAGCCGCTACGGCCAGCACACCACCCTCCGCCCCATCCCTCTGCACCCCATTTCTCTGCACTTAAAGGAACAACGATGTCCCAAATTTCGCAGTTGCAGGCCCTGGACGCGGGTACGCGTCGCCGTGAAGCACGGACCGTCATTGCCTCCAGCTATCTCGGCAGCACCATCGAGTACTACGACTTTCTGCTCTACGCCACGGCCGCCGCCGTGGTCTTCCCGAAGGTGTTCTTCACCGGCATGGACGAGTGGGTGGGGGTGGTGGCCGCCTACGGCACCTTCGCCGCAGGCTATGTGGCGCGGCCCCTCGGCGGCATCATCTTCGGCCACTTCGGCGACCGGCTCGGCCGCAAGAACATGCTGATCATCTCGATGCTGGTGATGGGCATCGCCTCCACCCTGATCGGGCTGGTGCCCGGCGCCGCGGTGGCGGGAGCCTGGGGCGCCGTGATGCTCGTGTTCCTCCGCGTCTGCCAGGGCATTGCCGTGGGCGGGGAGTGGGGCGGCGCCGCGCTCATGGCGCTTGAGCACTCGGAGTCGGGCAAGCGCGGCTTCGCGGCCTCGTTCGTCAACGCCGGCGCCCCCACCGGCGCGGTCTTGGGCACCCTTGTCATGGGAGCTTTCGCGGCCCTGCCCAATGATCCGTTCCTGGCCTGGGGCTGGCGCGTGCCGTTCCTGCTGTCCTTCGTCCTGCTCGGCGTCGGCATGTTTGTCCGGCTCAAGGTCACCGAAAGCCCCATCTTCAAGGCGGCGCTTGAACAAGAGCAAGCCGAACAGGCAAAGGCCGAGCGAGCGGCGCCGGGCACAGTCCCGGGCGGTGCGCCGGCGCGCCGCGAGATTCCGCTCCTGCAGGTCCTGCGCCGGCCCAAGACGCTGATCTTCACCATGCTGGCCGGCGCCGCGGGGTTCGCACTCCAGGTGGTGCTGGCGACGTTCTCCGTGACCTATGCCGTGTCCAAGGGCGCGGACCGGCAGGGCGTGCTCTACGCCTTTGCCGCAGCCTCCTTCGTGTCCATCGCGTTCGTGATCATGGGCGGCCGGCTCTCCGACAAGCTGGGCCGGCGGCCCGTGATGATCGGCGGCCTGGTGCTCTTCATCCTCTACCTCACGCCGATGTTCCAGCTCCTGTCCTCGAACAACATCGGGCTGATCTTCGTGGCCTTCGCAATCGGCCTCATGATCCACTCCACCCTGTTCGGCCCGCTCGCGGCCTTCGTGTCCGAGCAGTTCGGCACCACCTCGCGCTACACCGGCGCCTCGCTGGGCTACCAGCTCGCCACCCTCCTCGGGGCCGGATTCACGCCGGGCATCGTGGCGCAGATCTTCAAGGATTCCGGACAGAACACCGCCGCCGTGGTCTGGTACCTGGCCATCATGTCCGTTGTGTCGATCGTCTTCATCCTGCTGACCCGCGAGCCGAAGAACAACGATCTGCAGACTGTCCGGTCCTAACCCGGTCCCCGCGCACTACCGTCTAACTAGAAAGGATTTGCCGTGGAGAATTTTGGCATCGGCTCGTGGCTGCAACGGCGCCGCCCGAAGTCGGACACCAAGACTGCCGTCATCACCGGGGACAGGGAACTCAGCTACGTCGAACTCGCGGACCGGTCCGCACGGCTCGCCAACGCCCTTCGGGGCCGGGGCGTGGCCAAGGGCGACCGCGTGGCCTACCTCGGCGAAAACGATCCCTCCTTCCTGGAGACCCTGTTCGCCGCCGGCCTGGCCGGGGCGATCTTCGTCCCGCTGAACACCCGGCTCGCGCCGCCCGAAATCCAGTTCCAGCTTCGGGACAGCGGCGCCGTCCTGCTGGTCCACTCGGCGGCGCTCGCGGAACTCGCGGAACGCGGCTCGGCGGGAACCGCGGTGGGCGGGCGGATCGTCGTCGACGATTCAGCGGTGCCCGGCACGACTGTTCCCGGGAAGACAGGGCCCAACGGCGGAGCCGCCGTGGAGGACTTTGAGGCCGTGATCGCCTCCGGCGCGGCGCTGCCGCCGGACGAGCCCGTGGGCCTGGATGACGCCGCGATGATCCTGTACACCTCCGGTACCACCGGAAACCCCAAGGGCGCGCTCCTGACGCACGGCAACATCACGTGGAACTGTGTCAACGTGCTGGTCGACTTCGACTTTGCCTCCACCGACGTGGCCCTCATGATCTCCCCGATGTTCCACGTCGCCTCCCTCGATATGGGCGTCCTGCCCACGCTCCTGAAGGGCGGCACCGTGGTCCTGGAAGCCAAGTTCGATCCCCGCCGGACGCTGGAGCTGATCGAGCGGCACCATGTAACGACCATCAGCGGGGTGCCCACCACGTATCAGATGCTGTGCGAGCACCCGGACTGGGACGCCACGGACCTTAGCTCGCTGAACAAACTGACGTGCGGCGGGTCCGCCGTGCCCATGCGGGTCCTGGAAGCCTACGAACGGCGGAGGCTGCGCTTCTCCAACGGCTACGGCATGACCGAGACGGCGCCGGGCGCCACCACACTGCCGGCGGCCAGGTCCCGGGACAAGGCGGGGTCCTCGGGGCTGCCGCATTTCTTCACCGAGGTCCGGGTGGCCGATCCCATGGACCCGGCGGCCGGCCCGGCGGCGCCCGGAACGGTGGGGGAGATCCAGATCAAGGGTCCGAACGTCATCCCCCAGTACTGGAACCGGCCCGAGGCCTCCGCAGATTCCTACACCGCTGACGGCTGGTTCAAGTCCGGCGACATGGGCTACAAGGACCCGGACGGTTTCGTGTTCATCTCCGACCGGCTCAAGGACATGATCATCTCCGGCGGGGAGAACATCTACCCGGCCGAGGTGGAGCAGGCCATCGCCGAGCTCGACGCCGTCGGCAGTGTCGCGGTGATCGGTGTGCCGGACGAGAAGTGGGGCGAGGTGCCGCGGGCCGTGGTGCTGCTGCGTGAGGGAGCCCGGCTCACGGAGGAGCAGCTGCGCTCCCACCTGGCGGACAGGCTCGCGCGGTACAAGATCCCCAAGTCCGTGGTGTTCGTGGCAGAGATGCCGAGGACGGCGAGTGGCAAGATCCGGAAGGCCGATCTGCGGAAACTGACGCCCGGCCCCGTCTGATAGGGAGCAGAGACCGTGTAGGACCTTGCCCCGCAGCCGCGGGGCCGTGCGGCTGCGGTTCGGGGGCACTTTGGTGCCGACACGCCGCCAACCAGGGCGCCGGCGTCGGGCATTGTGCTCAAAGTGCCCCCGGACGGAGGCCGCCCGGCACGAAACCGGACGGGGAGGCCGCGGCACGAAACCGGACGGGGAGGCCCACTAATCGCCGCGGCCGATTAATCGACAGTGAAGATGTTGAGGACCACCCGGCCGGGCTGGCGGATGCCCGTCCCGAGCATGAGGCGCGTATTCAGCCAGTCCAGGGCGGGGGACGCGGTGGTGAGCCGCGGCCAGCAGCGGAAGTAAATCCGGGAAGGATCGACGGCGGTGCCGGAGTTCAGCAGCTCGATGTCCTGGGCCGAGCCGTGCCGGAGGGCGGTGTTGTGCACGAAGATCCGGTGGCCGTCCTCGGTTTCCAGTACGTACCGGGCGTCCAGTTCCGTCAGGGTGGTGCCGCGGAGGAACTGGTAGTCGGCGCCGCCTGGCAGGACCCGCCCGTTGAGGGAAGGCCCTCGGACGGTTCCGCCGGTGATAGGAACCATTCGGCGGTGACCCTCCGGCGTGGGCCCGACCTCCACCGGCTCCCCGACGCTAACGGACACTTCCGTCAGGAAGGAAAGTCCGGGAGGGAAGGGCAGTCCCGGCGGTGCCGGAGGAGGGGCGGTCAAAGGATGCCGGCCGTCAGCCGGCTCGGGTGGCCCTCGCCGAACAGGACGGACTGCCGGGCAACGATTGTCTCGGCGGAGTCGTAGGCGAGCTTGCCCGTGTTGAGGTTCCGGTCCCAGCGCGGATGGCAGCTGGACGTGATCTGCACGCGGAGCCGCTCCCCCGGGGCAAAGGTGTACGCCGTCTGCCAGAGACTGACGGTGTATTCATACGGCTTACCGGGTGCGATCGGGGAGGGCTCGTGGCCGGGCTCCCAGAGCCCGTTGCCTGCGTAGCTGTCCCGCCAGGACGCACGGATGATCCCATCGGCCAGGCCCAGGGACGTGCCGTCCGGGGTGACCCGGCAGAGGCGCACCACGAAATCGGTGTCGACGGCGGAGGACGCGGCGAAGAAGGTGGCGCTGACCTCGCCGAAGACGGTCACGGTTGCGTCGAACGGCGCCGTCGTGAAGGTCAGGACGTCGTCGCGCGCCTCGACGGCCTGCTGGTGCGCGGGCCCTGCCGGGACGGCGCCGTGGATCATGGTCGCCCCGCCCGCCGTCGGGACTGGGTCGAGGGGATCGTAGTCGTAGCTTTCCTGCCCGGCGGCGCCCGGCACATCCCCGAGGGACCCGCCGGCGCCCAGGAACCACGAGCGCTGCCGGGCCGGGGCCGGCAGTTCCTCGAAGCCGTGCCACCGGTTTTCCCCCATGACGTACAGCAGGACCGGCGGCACCTGGCGCAGCCCGTCGGGATCGCCCTTGAGGACGGCATCGAACCAGGCCGTATGGAGTCCGGACAGGTCGCCGAGGCCGTTCATCACGCCGGCGGCCGCGTTGAGGCCGAAGCTGACATCCGGGTAGACCCCGGAGAAGTTGGTGTGGGTCCACGGGCCGATGATGAGCCGCGGCGCGGCCGCGGGGTTGGCGCGGCTGTGCTCGAGCTGCATCCGGTACTGCGCGAGCGTGCTCGGGGCAAAGATGTCGAACCAGCCGCCGATGTGCAGGGTGGGCATGTCCACCGGTGCGGCCGACGCGGCGTCCCACACGCGCGTGAAGCCGCTTCCCGGGGCTTCTCCGGCCGAGGGCAGGACGTGGCGTCGCATGAAAGTGCCGAGTCTCGGGGACAGGTCCCGGAGCGGCAGTGTGCCGAAGGCCGTGGCGTCGGAAAACGAGCGGTCGAGGTCCAGCCACGATTCCATTTCCTTGGCCCGGAGTTCGGGGTCGTCGGAGAACTCCCGGAGCAGCTCGTTGGCCGCGATGGAGGCATGGCCCCACGTGAGGCGGCTGCCGAGTTCGAAGGCGCCGCCGCGGTAGAGGGAGCCGTTGTTTGCGTTGGCTCCTGCGGAGATGCCGGGGGCCAACGCGGCCAGCCCGGCGGGCTGGCGCGAGGCGGCGCGCCACTGGGTTTCGGCGAAGTATGACCGCCCCCACATGCCCACCACGCCGTTGGAGTACGGCAGCCGCGCTGCCCACTCGACTGTGGTGGCGCCGTCGGACGCCTCATTGACGGAGGGGTCGAACGTTCCGCCGGAACCGAAGCGCCCGCGGCAGTCCTGCACGATCACCACGTAGCCCGCGGCGGCGACCGTCGCCGGGTTCAGGTAGGCGGAATTGACGGCAAGGTCCCTGCCGTATGGCGTCCTGGTCAGCAGGACCGGGCAGGGTTCCCCGTCCGCGGGTCGGTACACGGTGGAGCGCAGGATGGTGCCGTCGGGCAGCGGTGTCTCGACGTCACGGTCAATAAGCACGGGGCGGGGTGTCACGGAAGGGTCCTAACGTGGAACGGAGATGCGGATAGACATGCCGGGAGGGGCCGGGGCGCGGTGCACGCGTCCCGGCCCCCTTCGGGTGAGTGGCGGGTGAGTGGCGGGTTTCAGGCGGGGGCGCCGGCCGATGCCTTGGCGCCGAGGGCCTCGGTAGGCACCTGGTAGGTTTCCTTGACCCAGATCGCGGTGACGGCCGCGGAGACCAGGCAGCAGGCTGCCGTGAAGGCCGCCACCGGGATCCAGCCAGCGGGGCCGGGCTGGACAATGGCGGCCGCGATCGCCGGGGCGAAGCCGGTGACGACGAGTCCCAGCTGCGAGGCCGTGGCGGCGCCCGTGTAACGGATCCGGGTGGGGAACATTTCGGCCGTCATGGCCGGCCCCAGCGGGTTGACCATTCCGTAGCCCACGGTCATGAAGAGGATGCCGCTGGCGAAGATCAGCGGTACGACTGCGGTGCTGATGGACCAGAAGTAGGCGAAGGCGGCCACGGCACAGATGATGTTGCCGGTGATGAAGACCGGCTTGCGGCCGATCCGGTCGGCCAGAATACCGGCGTAGGGCTGGGCGATGATGCCCAGGGCGGCCGTGGCAATGGTGACCCCGAGCATGGCGGCGGAGGGGACGCCGAATTTTCCGGTCGCATACGCCAGGCCGAAGGCCGCGAAGACCGAGGACACCACGCTCCAGAGCCCGAAGAAGATGACTTTGACAATGGTGCGCCAGTGATCGCGCAGGACCACCTTGAGCGGCAGTTCCTGGCTGGCGCCTTCCTCCTTCGCGGCTTCGAAGACCTCGGATTCGGGCAGTCGCAGGCGGATGTATAGGCCGACGGCGACCACCAGGATGCTGGCGAGGAACGGCAGCCGCCATCCCCAGCTGAGCAGGTCTTCCTGCGGGAGGAGAGACACTGCGAGGAAGGCCAGGGAGGCGAGCATGATCCCGGCCACGGCGCCGGTGTTGACCCAGCTGCTGTAGAAGGCCCGCTTGTTGCTGGGCGCATGCTCCATGGTCATGGTGACGGCGCCGACGGACTCTCCGGCCGCGGAGGCGCCCTGAAGTGCGCGCAGAACCACCAGGAGGACCGGGGCGGTGGCGCCGATGGCGGCTGCCGGCGGCAGGCAGCCGATGAGGAAGGTGGCCACGCCCATGACGACGAGCGTCAGGACCAGCATCTGGCGCCGTCCGAGGCGGTCGCCAAAGTGGCCGATCACGCTGGCCGCGAGGGGCCGGACGACGTAGCCGATGCCGATGGTGGCCATGGACAGGATGGTGCCGAGGGCGGGATCGATGCCAGGGAAGAAGATCTTGTTGAAGATCAGGGCCGACGCCGAACCATAGATGAAGAAGTCGTAGTACTCCAGGGTGCTGCCGATGAAGCTGGCGGCGGCGGCACGGCGGGCATGGTTGGTTCCCTCGCGGGAATCGGGGGCCTGTTCCGCGGGCGGCGTCAACGGCGACGACGGAACGATGGGACCAGCGGTCATTGCGGATCTCCTAGGTGGGCAGGCAAATAGCACCTGAAACGGTGAGGCTGGGAAAGATCTGTGGCTCGCATGCTGAGCAGGGCGGCAGGGTCGGCTGTGGCCTCCGTCACTCTGAAAGCAATGGTATGCACTTGGTTCTACGTCCGTCAATCTAAGTGCAAAATAAAAATGACAGTGGATGCGGCTGGCATGATGGAGGCGTGATGAGCGAGCGGCCGGCCTCCGTACCCGGCATGGACCCAGACCTGGCCATCGACTTTCCGCGGCCGTTGAGGGGGCCGTCCACCCAGCACCAGCTGGTCACCCTGCTGGTCGACTACTGGTTCACCAGCGAGGAATGGCTGCCGTCCCGGCTTATCGCCGCCCTGGCCGCCGGCCTCGGGATCACGGGCTCGGCGACGGCGACGGCGCTGAGCCGCCTGGCGTCCCGCGGTGTACTGGAACAGTCGAGTGCCGGGCGGACCTCGCGCTACCGCGTCACCCAGGGCGCACGGAACCGGCTGCGCCAAGGCTTCGCACAGGTCTCCGCCTTCGGCGAGGAGTCCCGCCACTGGGACGGCAACTGGACCGTCATCGCGTTTTCCATTCCGGAGACGTCGCGGGATGTCCGCGAATTGTTCCGCTCACGCTTGCGTTGGCGCGGATTCGCACCGCTGTTCGGGGCGCTGTGGGTCTCCCCGCGTGACCACTCCGAGGAGCTCGAAAACACCTGCAAGGGCTATGGCGTGGACGACTACGTCATCTTCCGCACGGCGGAATCCAGCCTCCGCGGCAAACGGCTCTTCGAGGCTTGGTCGCCGCAGGAGTTCAAGGAACAGTACCGTCCGTTTACCGAGAAATTCACGCCCTGGGCGGAGCGTCTCGACGCCGGTACGGTCAGCCCGGCGGAGGCCTTCAGGGTCAGGACCGAGCTGATGGACGCGTGGCGGGCCTTCCCGTGGAGTGACCCTGACCTTCCCGCCGAACTTCTGCCGGAAGCGTGGCCCCGGACTGGGGCCCGGGACCTGCTGGTGCGCCTCTACGACGGGCTCGCGGACGCTGCCACCGCCTACATTGAGGAAGTCGTGGCCCGGGAAGCGCCCGAACTGGCGGGTACGGCGCGGGCGCTGTCGGTGGCTTCGGGACTCTGAGCCCGGCTGGGCTCACCAACACGCCCGGGCCAGCCGATCCTCGTCAGGCACCATTCCTCACTTCGGAAGCGCCAGCGCGTCCATCAGTTGCGGGAACGTGTGTGCCAACTGCAGGGCCACCAGCGTCACCACCTGGTTCTCGTTGATGGGCCGGCCGAGTAGCTCCGCGGCACGCTTGACCCGGTACGCCACGGTGTTGGTGGCCAGATGCAGTGCCTGGGCTGCGGCGAGGCGGCTGCTGCCGGCCATCAGGAAGTGCCGCAGGGTGTCGCGGATGTCGGTCAGTTTCTGGTCCGGACCCAGCAGACCGGCGAGCTGGACCTGAACGAACCTGGCCGCCCCCTCCGGATCGGCAACAAGCAGCGCCAGCATGCCGGCGTCCTCGTAGTCCCAGAACTTCTGCCGCGGCGAAAGCCGCGCCACCAAGGCAGCCTGCTGGGCCTCAAAGTGGCTTTCGCGCAACCCCGAAAGCCCCGAGCCGGGCCGTCCTGCCGCGAGCTGGATCCAGTCGGGGCGGGGTACTGCACGCAGCGCGCTCATCACCGAAGGGGCGGGGCGGGTGTTGAACGCCCACCAGAACAGCGTGGTGCCCTGGTGCTCGATGGTCAGGAAGCCCGTCGCGCCCAGCGACTGCGCGGCGTCCGTGCCGAAACGCTGGCGCGCGGCATCGCGGTCCGGGATGTGGCCGCTCGTGGCGGGCCGGCCCAAGGCGATCAGATGGTGCCCGCTCAGCCGGAGGCCTAGGATGCGTTCGGCGTCTTCGGCGGGCTCTTCGCCGTCGAGAATTGCCGTGAGAACCCTCAACCGTTCGGCCGGAAGCCTGCCATGCCAGAGGGCGAGCTCGTCCTCGTAACCGCGCATGAGGTCGCTGACGTAGGAGTTCACGTAGGAAAATAGGGCCGCATTCAGCTCGCGCACTTCAGCGACCATGCGATCCGCGGGAACTTCCCGCTCGATGACGGCCAGCAGGGCGTCCTGAACCCGGGTGTGGCAGGCCCAGACAGTGCGCAGCACGCTCGCGATGGGGACGCCCTGACGCACGGACAACCGGACATTCTCCTGGGCGCCGCGAGGGGCGACAATGTCAGCCGCGACAGTGCCGCGATGCAAGCCGATGAGGGTTGTCAGCAGGCACGCTTCACAGCCCTCCCGCTCGGTGCCGGTCATCATGCCGGGCGTTCCGGCGAGGCTGAATTCTTCATCCACCAGGCGGACTATGTCCGCGGCAGTCTCCGCCGCCCACGCCGTGGCGGGCGCCCCGATTTCCGCCTCGGCGCTGGCAATGATCTCCGGATCTGATGCCGGACCGTCCCCTGTGGCGGACGCCGTCGGGCGGAGACTATCCATCCAATTCATCACTACTACAAACCGCCTTTGGTCTTGGCCCCGAGGGCCAGTATAGATTCCGTGCCCGTGCCCGTGCCCGTGCCCGTGCCCGTGCCCGTGCTTCCGGGCTGGCGGCCCTCTGCTCCCGGGCACCATAGGCAGCCGCTTTTCTTGCACTCCGGCGCCAAGAACCGGACACGTGTCCCAAACCACACTTGATAGCAACGGTGTTCGGAGCTGAACACCCGTCAAGCAACGGAGCGTGACACACCACATGACAACAACCACTGAGCTCAACAACTCGTCCTCGGTTCTGACCAAGGCCATTGCGCGGATGACCGAGGTTCTTGGCGCCGACGCCGTCCTGCTGGACGAGAGCCAGGTCAAGGACTTCCGCGACCCCTACGAGGGCGACGACGCAAAGGACTACCAGCCCTCCTTCGTGGTCCAGCCAGCCACCGTGGAAGAAATCCAGGCCGTGGTCCGGATCGCCAACGAACTGCAGATCCAGCTCTGGACTTCCTCCACCGGACGCAACTACGGCTATGGCGGCTCCGCGCCGGTGGTCAACGGCTCCGTGGTCCTGAGCCTGCGCCGCATGAACAAGATTCTGGAAATCAATGAAGCCGCCGGCTACGCCCTGCTGGAGCCCGGCGTGAGCTTCTTCGACCTCTACAACGAGATCAAGGCCCGCGGTCTGAAGCTCTGGATCTCCGTACCGGACCTCGGCTGGGGCAGCATCGTCGGCAACACCCTGGACCACGGTTACGGCTACACCGTCAACGGCGATCACGCCAGCGCCGTCTGCGGCATGGAAGTGGTCCTCGCCTCCGGCGAAGTGGTCCGCACCGGCCTCGGCGCCATGAGCAGCAACCCCATGTGGCAGCGCCACAAGCGCGGCTTCGGCCCCTCCTTGGACAGCCTGTTCATGCAGTCCAACTTCGGCATCGTGTCCAAGATGGGCGTCTGGCTCATGCCCGAGCCCGAGGTATTCACCACGGGGGCGATCATCTGCCACAACGACGAGGACATCGCCCCGCTCGTCGACGCGCTCCGCCCTCTGGTGCTGGACGGCACCATCCAAGGCCTCCCGCTGATCACCAGCTCACCGGAACCCGAGGACGGTCGGGCCAACCCGATGCAGGACACCACCGGGATGTCGAAGGCGGCGAAGCTGTCCGCGACACTTCCCCCGGGGCGCTGGCACGCCCGCATCGCCTTCTACGGCCACGAAGCCATAGTGGAGGCACGGCGCCGCATTGTCACCGATGCCGTGGCCCATCTTCCCGGCGTCACCGTAGACCTAAGGTCCTACCGCGGCGACGTCAGCCCGGAAGAAGTGCACCCCCTGGACCTGGTCCCGGCCGGCATCCCTAACATGTTCCTGCTGGACATGATGAAGAAGCACATCGGCGAAAGCGTTGGCCACATCGATTTCTCGCCCGCGATCCCGTTCGACGGCGAATCCGCCGCCAAGCACGAGCTCATGGTCCGCACCATCCTCGAAGAAGCCGGACTGGTGGCGGGCTTCGGCTGGATCGCCAACACCCGCAGCCTCGTGGGCGCCTGCATGGTCTTCTTCGACGTGAACGACCCTGCCGAAGCGGCAGCCGCACACGCCGCCGTCGAACTCATGTGTGAAAAGGCCGCCGAATGGGGCTGGAGCGAATACCGTGCTCACCCCTCGCTGATCGAGCACGTGGCAGAGAACTTCGACTTCAACGATCATGCCTTGAACCGGCTCTACACCTCCCTCAAGGACGCTCTGGACCCCGCCGGAACGCTCTCGCCGGGCAACCACGGCATTTGGCCCTCGTCGGCCAAGAACTCCTAGAACTCCAATACCGAAAGGCACCACCATGTGGGAGACAGACAACAAGTTCCTCAACGGCCCCTTCACCCCCTGGCATGAGGAGACCGAAGCCTTCGACCTCGAGGTCATCGGCAAGATTCCCGATGACCTCGACGGAGCACTGTTCCGCACCGGGTCCAACCCCAAGTTCAAGCCGCGCAACACGGACCGGTACCACTGGTTCGAAGGTGACGGTATGGTCTACGCCACCTACCTCCGCGACGGCAAGGCGGCCTACCGGAACAAGTGGGTCATGACCGACGCGCTGAAAGTCGAGATGGAGGCGGGAGAGGCGGTCTACTCCGGGTTCGTCAACGGCGGCACGGCCCCATCACTGCCGGCCGGCGCCCCGCCCATGAAGAACGTTCCCAACACCAACGTCGGCGTCCTCGCCGACCGGCTGCTCGTGTTCTTCGAGGGCGGCCTGCCGCACCAGATGAATCCGCAGTCCTTGGAAACATTCGGAACATATGACTTCAACGGCGATGTGCCGTTCACCTGCACGGCCCACTACAAGCTCGACCCGGACAGCGGCAACATGCTTTTCTACTCCTACATGGGCACCAACGTCACCTGGTACGAGGCAGACCGGCACGGGAAGGTCCTCGACACCTTCGCTTTCAGCACCAGCGCCCCGTCCATGTTCCACGACTTCGCCGTGAGCAAGAACTACGCGATCTTCTTTGTAACCCCGGGGCTGTTCCTGGCACCCAATATCGGCCAGGGCAAGCCGGGCCTGGTCTGGGACCCCGCAGCCACGAACAACGGCGTCGAGATCGTCACCATGCACCGGGCGACCCACGAAGTGCGGACCTACCGGGTCGACGAGACGTTCTTCCCGACGCACTTCTTCAACGCCTACGAGCGAGGCAACGAAATCGTCATCGAAGCCCCGCGCATCAAGGAACGCTTCGGCACCCCGACGGACCGTATCACCCGGCCCGTGGACTCCCATGAGTGGTTCATGAACGCAATCCCCTGGCGCTGGACCGTCAACACCGCCACCGGACGCGTAGCTAACCAGGCCACCAGCCACATCGCGGGGGAATTCCCGGCCATCAACCCGAACAAGGTCGGTCTGGAACACAAATTCGGCTACTTCGCCACCACTCGTGGCCGGGACGCCGACACCATGAGCGACGGCCTGGCCAAGACGGACCTCACCAAGGAAACGGTCACGGTGATCGAGGGGCTGGATGATCTGACCAACCCCTCAGAACCGATCTTCGTACCACGGGCCGGGGCCGTGAATGAGGACGACGGTTACCTGCTCTCCATCTGGTGGAACCGCCAGACGGAGCTATCAGAGCTGTGCATCTATGACACGGCCGATTTCGGGCGTACACCGCTTGCCCGCGTCAGGCTGCCCGGCCGTGTCCCCTTCGGCTTCCACGGCAGCTGGTCCGACCGGAGCCGGATCGAAGACTCGCTTAAGGTCCTCGCCGCCGAGCACACCTGATCCGGCCCTCCCCGCTCACCCAAAGACCCACAGACTTAGGAGTCACAACGATGGCCACTTCACTGACCGACACCACGACGGCGTTTGCCGGCACCTTCGCCGGACAGACCACGCAGCTGCAATACATCGCCGGCGAATGGCGCGAAGGCCGCTCCGACAAGGTCCTGACCGTCACCGACCCGTTCACGAACGATCAGCTCACCACCATCCGGCAGGGCACCGTCCAGGACCTCGACGACGCCTACCGCGCCGCCGAAGACGCCCAGAAAAGCTGGGCGGCGCAGACCCCCGCCGCCCGCCAGCAGGTCATGCTCCGCGCCGCCGCCATCATCGAGGAACGCCGCGGGGAAATCATCGACTGGCTGGTCAAGGAATCCGGCAGCACCGTCATCAAGGCCAACGTGGAGGTATCCGCCGCCGCCGGCATCACGCTGGAGGCGGCGTCCTTCCCCGGACGCGTCTTCGGCCGGATCGTCGAATCCAACACCCCGGGCAAGGAAAACCGCATCTACCGCCGCCCGCTCGGCGTCGTTGGTGTGATCAGCCCGTGGAACTTTCCCTTGCATCTTTCCCAGCGCTCGGTGGCGCCGGCACTTGCCCTGGGCAACGCCGTCGTCATCAAACCGGCCAGCGACACCCCGGTCACCGGCGGCCTGATTCTGGCCCGGATCTTCGAGGAAGCCGGCTTGCCGGCAGGTGTTCTCAACGTCGTGGTCGGTGCAGGCTCCGAGATCGGCGACGACTTCGTCACCCACCCCGTCCCGGGCTTGATTTCCTTCACAGGCTCGACGCCGGTGGGCCAAAACGTGGGCAGGCTCGCCGTCGGCGGCGAATTCATCAAGCACGTCGCGCTGGAACTGGGCGGCAACAGCCCGCTCGTGGTCCTCGGCGACGCCGACCTGGACGCCGCCGTGCAGTCCGCGGTGCTGGGCAAGTTCCTGCACCAAGGGCAGATCTGCATGGCCGTGAACCGGATCATCGTCGAAGCGCCGCTGTACGACGAGTTCGTGGAGCGCTTCGTCCAGGCCGCAGCCTCCATCCCCGTGGGCGACCCGTCCAAGCCGGACACCGTGGTCGGTCCGCTGATCAACGACAGCCAGCTCGCCGGAATCCGAGAGAAGATCACCCTGGCCAAAAGCGAAGGTGCGCGGGTTGCGCTGGAAGGCTCAATCGACGGCCGCGTCGTGTCCCCGTTCGTCTTCGCCGACGTCACGGCGGACATGGAGATCGCCCGAGAGGAAATCTTCGGACCTCTCGTCGGCATCATCCGCGCCGAGGACGAAGCCCACGCCCTAGAAGTGGCCAACGCCAGCAACTTCGGGCTCAGCAGTTCGGTGTTCACCCAGGACACTGAACGCGGCGTCCGCTTCGGGCTGGGCATCAAGGCAGGCATGACCCACATCAACGACATGCCCGTCAACGATGAAGCCCACGTCCCCTTCGGCGGGGAACGCAACTCCGGCCTGGGTCGCTTCAACGGCGACTGGGCCATCAACGAGTTCACCACCGACCACTGGATCGGCATCAAACGCTAGAAGCGGCAGTGATGCGATGAAGGTCCGCTTGTCCTTCCGGCGCAGGAAGACCTCCGGCGCCGGAAGGACAAGCCCGAGACCGCCTTCCCACACCCTTGACTGGCAATCGCTGAGTGTCAGTGGATCGAGGCCAGCAGGACGCCGACGCCGACGAAGAGCACCCCGAACGTCCGGTTCAGGACCTTCTGTCCGCGGGCGTCATGGGTGAAGCGCTGGAAGGACCTGGCCGCCGCCGCGAAGAAGAACCACATGACCAGGATGTCGATCACGATCACGGTGGCGGACAGGACTGCATACTGCGGCAGCAGCGGCTGCTCCGGCCGGATGAACTGGGGCATGAAGGCCAGGAAGAAGACCACGGCCTTGGGGTTGAGCAGATTGACCCAGAGGCCGCGGCGGAACATGGAGAGGGCCGGCTCATTGCGCAGAGCGGCGGCCTTCTCGTGGTCCAGATCCGGTTTGTGCAGGAACTGACGGATGCCCAGATAGACCAGGTAGGCGGCGCCGGCGTAGCGGATCACGTTGAAGGCGAGCGGCGAGCTCGCCACAAGCACTCCGACGCCGAGGGCCACGATCAGGATATGCACCACGAGGGCGGCCTGCTGGCCCAGGATGCCCCAGATGGAACGGCGGAACCCTGAGTTCAGGGAGTTGCTCATGGTGTTGATGGCGCCTGCGCCGGGAGTGAAACTGATCAGGGCGCCGGCGCCGGCCAGGGCCAGCCAAAGGGAGGGTTGCACCAGCCAAGTTTACGGTCCCGGCGAGGAACAGCTGGCGTCAGTCCCCGCGGACACCGTAGCTGAGGATCATGTTGCCTTTGCTGGTCTCCTGGGACTGCTGCAGCACCAGCCGGGTGAGGGGGTCGCCGTCGTTGAAGAGCCGTCGCCCGCTGCCCGCGATCACGGGATGGACAATCAGCATCAAGGTGTCGAGCAGCCCGGCGAACAGCAGTTGGCGGACCAGCGAGATGCTGCTAAAGACCCCAATTTCGCCGCCGTCGCTGTTCTTCAGGTTGGCCACGAAGTCCTCCAACGGACCCTCGATCAGGCGCGAATTTTGCCAGCCCAGCTCCCCGGCCAGGGTCCTGGAGGCGACAAATTTCGGCAGGCCGTTGATGAAGCCCGCGAAGTCGGCGTCGCCCTCGGCGTTCGGCCAGTAATCCGCCCACTGCTGGTACCCGACGCGACCCAGGAGACCGGTATCGATCCGGCCCATCATCTCGCCCATCCCGGCACCCAACTCCGCGTCGAAACTGTCGAACTGCCACAGGAACGGGTCTTCAACCACCCCGTCCACGGAACAGAACAGGCCGGCCGTCACTTTGCGCATGGGTTCTCCTTACGGGGGTGTCTTTCAGTGCACCCTATCCGCAGATCAGGGGACAGGGAATGGCAGGCAAAAAACTCGGGGCGACTGCTCCGGACAACGGCGTGCCGCCGCCCGGAGCAGCGCTTGCCTGCGGTGAAGTGCTGGTGGCCGGGACCGTCCCGTCAGAAGCGCCAGCCCAAGGCCCGCCAGGGGTTAGCCGTTGGAAGTGGCGCCGCCCGTGGCGGCATCGTCCGCATCCCCGTCATTTGGGCCGCCATGGCCCCCCGGCGCCGGGGCCGCCCTGGCCTTGGTCCTGGGTCTCGGTCACGGTGAAGTTCGAATCCAGCAGGACGGTGGCGCGGGTGCCGTCCGCCTTCGCGATGTGGGCTTCGTAGGTGGCGCCGTCGGCGTCGGTCTCTATCCGTTCGATCGTCGCATCCGGCTGGGCAGCTTTCACCGCGGCCTCGACCTTCGTGGCGGTGTCGCCGGTGAGGACCTCCTCCGTCTTGCCGTTGGCCTGGTGCGGGCCGCCTTGGCCTCCCGTGCCGCCGGGCATGCCGTAGCCGCCACCGTAGCCGCTGTTGCCGTCAGGGGCAGTGGTGCTCGAGGAGGAGGACGTGCCGGTGCCATCGTCGGCCATTGCCGGGATGGCCGCCGCGCCGATGGCGCCGCCGCCGATCACCCCGGCGAGCATGATGCCGGCCGTCGTCTTGTTGATCTGTGCCATGGTGAAACTCCTTTGCTGGGACCCGGACATCCGGGCCGGCCGGGGGTCCGGCCTGTCCCCAGCCTCTGCGTGGCAGGTATGGCGGCACTTTGGCGGCGCTGTGCCCGTGCTGTGAGTGCAGGTCGCGGATCGAACGTGCCCGGAAGGCGCGTCAGAGCCACCCTGCTGCCGCGTCAGATTCGGCGTGGGAGCGGCTTGGGTGCACCGGCCACCCCGGGGGACCCGCGCCTCAGGCCCGGGCGATGACCTCGCCGTTGGGAATCAGGAACCAGCCGTCCTCGGTGGAGCCCCACCGGTGCCACCCGGCGGAAATCCGGGCCAGGTCAGCCTCGCTGGCAAAGCCGTACTCGAGCGCCTGGTCGGCAAAGGACGAATGCAGCACCCGCTCGCCCCACACGCGTGCCTGCCACCGCCGCTGCTGCCCGGTGGCGTAGAGCCAGTTGCTGCTCGACGGCGCCACGTCGGTGAACCCGGCGGCCTGCGCCCACGACACGAGTCGGCGCCCGGCGTCGGGCTCGGCGCCGTTACGGCGGGCGATCCGCTGGTACAAGTCCATCCAGTCGTCGAGTTCGGGGATCGCCGGGTACCAGCTCATGCCGTGGAAATCGGCGTCGCGCACCGCCACAATACCGCCGGCTTTGGCCACCCGGCGCATCTCGCGGAGGGCCGCGACGGGGTCCGTGAGGTGCTGCAGGACCTGATGGGCGTGGACGACGTCGAACGACTCGTCCGGGAAACCGAGGTCGTAGACGTTGCCGGTGGCGAAGTCGACGTTGTCCACACCGCGCTCGGCGGCGAGGGCCGCTGCCTGGCCGATGATGTCGGGGGAACGGTCCAGGCCCGCGACCCTGCCCGGTGCCACCATCTCCGCGAAGTCGCAGGTGATGCTGCCCGGCCCGCAGCCGACGTCCAGGACGGAGACCCCGGGCGTGAGATGCGGGATCACGAACGCGGCCGAGTTCTCCGCCGTGCGGGAGGCGTGGGCGCGGACCACCGACTCGTGGTGGCCGTGCGTGTACACATCGTCAGGCTGCTGCGCACTCATAATGGAACGCTACCCTCCCGAGATCGGAAATGGGTGGACCCACCCAACTAGGTCGCAGCAGGGGCCGTTATGAGCCCTCAAAACGGCCCCTGCTGCGAGCTAGTTGGGGGAGCGTAGGGCGCTCAAGTCAGCCGGTGCGCGCGACGGCAGGCAGTTTTTTGCGGATGGCCGTCAGTTTTGCCGCTTCCGGCGCCCGGGGTTCTGCGGATGAATTGAGGAGTGGAAATCAGCAGCAGCAATAAGGGACTGGGACTGTTCCGGGCCACCGGGATTTACGTCGGGGCGATCCTCGGTTCGGGTGTCCTGGTGCTCCCGGCTATGGCAGCCGACGTGGCCGGCCCGGCATCACTCCTGGCGTGGGCCCTTCTGCTGGTGTTCTGCACCCCGGTCGCCTTCAGCTTCGCCGAAATGAGCCGCCAGCAGCCCGACGCCGGAGGGATCGCTCATTTCGTCAAGCGCGCCTTCGGGCACCGCGCCTCCGTGGTGGCCGGATACCTCTTTTACTTTTCGATCCCCTTCGGCGCTCCGGCGACGGCCGTGATCGGCGGCAGCTACATCGCCCATGCCTTGGGCGGCGGACGCGAGACCACGGTGCTCGCCGCAGCGGTGATCCTGCTCGCCGCCTTCGCAAGCAACGCCGTCGGCCTCAGGGTTTCCAGCCGCATCCAACTGGTGCTCATGGTGCTGCTCGTTGCCTTGCTTGCGCTCGCCGTCGCGCTTGCAGCCCCGCACGCGAAAGCGGAGAATTTCCAGCCGTTCGCCCCGCACGGCTACTGGGCGGTCGGCGGTGCCGCGAGCCTGCTCTTCTTCTGTTTCGCCGGCTGGGAAGCCGTTTCCCACCTCGCCGGAGAATTCCGGAACCCCGAGCGCGACCTCCGGAGGGCCACCTGGCTCACCCTGATTGTGGTGGGCACGGTCTACATCGGCGTCGTCGCCGCCTCGGTGGCCGTGCTCGGCCCGCAGCTGCCCGGCACGGCGGTGCCCATTGCTGAGCTGCTCGAGAAGGGGCTGGGCTCACTTGCGGCGCCGCTTACCGCCGTCGCCGCCGCGGTATTGACGTTCGGCCCCATCAACACCTTCGTGGCCGGCGCCAGCCGGCTCGGGGCCACGCTGGCGTCCGACGGCGTGCTGCCGCAGGCCCTCGCCCGCGGCGCCGGCCGGGGACAAGTGCCTTCCGGAAGCCTGGCCGCGCTGGCCGTCCTGACGCTGCTGTCCTTCGTCGCGGCGGTTGCCGGGCTCACTGACATGCAGTTCCAGATCGGGGCCGCCTCTGCCTGCTTCACGGCCGTCACCGCGTTTGGGCTGGCCGCCGGCATCCGGCTGCTGCAGCCGCGGACGGCCGCCTGGTACGGCGTGATTGTGGCGGCCGCCGTCATGGTGGCGGTCCTGTGCTTTAGCGGCTGGGCGCTCGTGGTCCCGCTGGTGCTGGCGGCCGCCGCCATCGGCGTCGGCGTTCGCGTCGGCGTTCGCGTCGGCGTTCGCGTCGGCGCAAGCCGAAAGCAGGGGACGACGCAGGTGACGTCGGTGACGGCTGCTGCACCGGAAGCGGTGGCCGCGGTGACGGCTGCCCGACCGCGGACTGCCGCGCAGCCATAACCGCACCGCGGATTGGCCGGGGCGGCGGATTGGCCGGGACCGCGATCAGTCCGCGCGGGCGTCCGGCGCAGCGCCACGCGCCGCTTCTTCGCCGGCCCGGACGGTGGCGTCGATCATCGAGTTCATGAACCGGGTGACGATCTCCAGTTCTTCCGGCGTGAAGTTTTCGATCGCCGCGCCCATGTGGCGGGCCAGCGGAAGGAACATGGCGCCGCCGTCCCGGTATGCCTTGGGCGTCATACGCAGTTGCACCTGCCGGCGGTCCGGGCCCTCCCGCTCGCGGACCACATGGCCGGAACTGTAGAGCCGGTCGATCAGTGCTGTGGTGGCGGGAGAGCTGAGGTTCAGCTCTTTCCTGAGCACGCCCGGAGTGACGATCTGGTCCCGTGCCGTGTGCTGCATCATGACGGCCAGGGCATTCAGGTCCGTGCGGTGCATGTCGTTGCGGCCGCCGGCGGAGTCCACGTAGCGGTTGGCTTCGAGGTTGAATTCCTGCAGGAGCCGGACGAGCGGAGGCGGACCGGCCGCGTCGGGGGACGCTGTGTCTTCGGATGGGCCCCGGAATTCGGCTGACACTGCGGACCTCCTTTGTCCCTAGATATGGCGTCCCTGAATGCGGCCGCGGCGGTCTGACCGCGGCCGGTCGGCGCCCTCGGGAGTTTACTGCAGTGTCTGCTGCAGCGCTTACCGCAGTACCTACCGCTGGCAGGCCGGCGCCGGCTGTCCTTCCATTCTCCTCCGGCACACGCGATTCGGGGTTATCTCCATGATAGAGATAGTCTACTATGGAGTTGATTCCTCGTCCCCTCCGAATCGCACCCTAGAAGGACACATGAAAACGACTTCGCCCCCGACGACGCGCGTACCGTTCTGGCTGCGTTGGCTGATTCCCGCAGTGCTGGTCGTGGCCTGGCTGGCGATCGCCGGTATAGGCGGCCCGACGTTTGGCCGTCTGAGTGAGGTTTCATCCAACGACCAGGCTTCCTTCCTGCCCGCCGGGGCCGAGGCCACCGAGGCCCAGGACTGGCAGGCCAAGTTCCGGGACTCCAAGGAATTCCCCGCCGTGATCGTGGTCGAGAGCGATACCGCCTTCACCCCGGCCGAGCTCGGCGAAGCCGCCGCCCTCAAGAGCAGGCTGGAGGCGCTGCAGGTCGGCAGTACGGTGATCGGCCCCATCCCCTCCGCGGATGCCAAAGCGGTTCAGTTCGTGGTGCCCATCGCTTCCTCGGCAGAAGTGAAGACGGTGGTCAAGGAACTGCGCAATGAGGTTCAAGCATCCGCACCGGCGGGAATGCAGACCTTCGTCACCGGGCCGGCCGGCCTTGCGGCGGACCTGGCGAGTGCCTTTGCCGGGATTGACGGCATTCTGCTGCTCGTGGCCCTCGGCGCCGTGTTCCTGATCCTGCTGATCGTCTACCGCTCCCTGCTGCTGCCGATCATGGTGCTGCTCACCTCGGTCTTCGCGTTGTGCGCCGCGATCCTGCTGGTGTTCAGCATGGCCAAAGCCGGCTGGATCCAGCTGAACGGCCAAAGCCAGGGCATCCTGTCCATCCTGGTGATCGGCGCGGCCACCGATTACGCCTTGCTGTACGTGGCACGGTTCCGCGAAGCACTGACGCACACCACCAACCGCACGGCTGCCGCAATCACGGCCTGGAAGGCCGCCTGGGAGCCGATCCTGGCCTCCGGCGCCACGGTGATCATTGCGCTGCTTTGCCTGTTGTTCTCCGACCTCAACTCCAACAAGGCGCTCGGGCCGGTAGCCGCCGCGGGCATCCTCTGCGCGCTCTTCGCGGCCTTGACCCTGCTGCCCGCCCTGATGGCGCTTTTTGGCCGCGCCGCGTTCTGGCCGTTCCGGCCGAAGCTGCTTCCGGAAACCGAGCGGGAGCCGGAACTGGTCACGGGACTGGAGGGCCAGAAGGGACTCTGGCGGGCCACAGGGTCGCTCGTTTCGCGCCGGCCGCGCACGGTCTGGGTGGCCTCGGTCCTTCTGCTGCTCGTGGCGGGGACCGGCCTTCTGCAGCTCAAAGCCAACGGCGTCGCCCAGACCGATGTCATCCTCACCGCCTCCAACGCCGTCGACGGGCAGCAAGCCCTGGGCCGGCACTTCGACGCTGGATCCGGCAGCCCGGCGGTAATCGTGGCCGACGAGGCAAGGGCGCAGGACGTTCTGGCGAAAGCCAAAGCCAGCGACGGCGTCGGCGACGCCTACCTGCTGGCCGAGGGGGGCGCCCCGGTTATCACCGGAGCCCCGGGCGCACCGGCCGCCCCGGCAGTCAGGGATGGCAGGGTTCTGATCAACGCGACGCTGAACTACGCTGCGGACTCAAATGAGGCGGAAAACGTCGTGGTGTCGCTCCGCCAGGAACTGAAGACGATTGACAGCGGCGTGCTGGTCGGCGGCGTGACTGCCACCGCCCTGGATACCAACACCACCGCACAGCGCGACCTCGTCACCATCATCCCGGTGGTCCTGGGCGTCATCCTGGTCATCCTCATGCTGCTGCTGCGTTCGGTGCTGGCGCCGGTCCTGCTGGTCGCCTCCGTGGTCCTGTCCTACGGCGCGGCGATGGGCGTTTCGGCCTTCGTCTTCAACAACATCTTCGGCTTCCCGGGAGCGGACGCAACAGTGCCCCTCTTCGGCTTCGTCTTCCTCGTGGCGCTGGGCGTCGACTACAACATCTTCCTCATGAGCCGGGTCCGGGAGGAGTCGATCAAGCACGGCACCCGGGCCGGCATCCTGCGCGGCCTCGCTGTGACGGGCGGGGTCATCACCTCGGCGGGCGTGATCCTCGCGGCCACCTTCGCGGCCCTGGGGGTCATCCCGATCATGTTCCTGGTGCAGCTGGCCTTTATCGTCGCGTTCGGCGTTTTGCTGGACACGGTGCTGGTCCGCTCGCTGCTGGTGCCCGCGCTGGCCTACGATATCGGCCCGCGGATCTGGTGGCCGGGCAAGCTCGGCCGGCCGGAGAGCGACGCCGCGGCCCGCGCCGACGTTCCGTTCCCCCGGACTGCGGATAACGAAGAAGCCGGAGTCCGCTAGCCGGACCCTAAAACCGCAGCCGCCGTCACTGTCCCTGGTCCCCCCACCAGGCGACGGTGGCGGCGGCTGCTTCGCGCAGCGGCGTGGGCGCCAGCCCCAGAGCGGCCTGGCTCGCAGCGGAATCCATCACGAACGGGCGCTGGAACTGGTACAGCGTCTCCGCCAGTTCCCGCATATCGGGCGAAAACACTCCCATCGCCTTTAGCGCCCAGCCGGGCAACGCCGTGACGCGCGGGGACCGGGTGCCGGCCGCGTTGGCGAATGCCCCGGCGATCTCGCGCTGGGTCAGCGCCGATCCGGTAGGCGCATGCCACACCCGATTCCACACCTGCGGCTTGTCGGCCGCCGCAATCATGGCGGCCGCGAGATCAGGAACGTAGGTAAAGGAATGCGGCTGATCCGCCCGTCCGATCACCATCAGGGATTTGCCCGCCAGCACCGGCTTCACCATGCGCTCGCCGGCGTGCGCGGTGCGTACCCTAGGCCCGAAGAAATCGCCGGCCACTACGCTCACGGTGTCCGTTGCGGACTCTGCCCGGGCCTTCAGAAGCGCCGTCCGGACACCCCGCTTGCCGCCCTGGGCCTCACGGGGGTCCTCCTCGGTCATGGGCCGTTCCGGCGCGCTGTAGGAGTACAGGCTTTCCGGGAAGACGACGACGGCGCCCGCCTCGCCCGCCGCGGTGAGCACGCTTTGCTCCGCCTGCGGCAGTTCCCTGGCCCAGGCCTCGGCGCTATACCGCGAGCCGTGAATGCAATGGAAAACGGCCGAGGCACCGCGGAAGGCCTCGCCGAGCCTGGCCGGGTCCGAAACATCAACGGACATTCTCTCAACCAGCGGGTGGGCGGGCCCGCTTCCGGACCTCGTCAGGACGCGCACGCGGTGACCCGCCGCTGCCAGTTGTTCCGTAACCGTCCAGCCCACGGGGCCCGCACCGGTGACGACGAAGAGACGAGATGGGGTACGCCCCGGGGCGCCGGATTGGGACATTCTGATCTCCTTAGAATTATGAGAGCGGTGCTCTCTGAATTCAGGATGCGCCGCCAAGCGAACGTAAGTCAAGAGCAGTGCTCACATTTGTTGACAGTGCTCTTGTTTGTGACATGCTGGATGCATGCCCGAGGACAGTGCCAATGCCACCGTTGAAGCCGCCAATGGGAACGCCGGGGCCGCCACCGCGGCTTCCCGGCCCAGGACCCCGAGGGAGCGGGCGCGCGCCCGGACTGTGGCCGACATCCTCCGCCTGGGCAGGGAGCACCTGGCGCTGCATGGTGCGGCCTCCCTGTCCCTCCGCGCTGTCGCGCGGGATCTGGGCGTCGTCTCCTCGGCGGTCTACCGCTACGTGGAGAACCGGGAAGAGCTGCTGACCCTCCTGCTGATTGACGCCTATAACGAACTCGGCGATGAAGTGGATGCCGCCGTCGGGGCCGTGCCGGAAGGTGACTTCGGCGGCCGCTTTGCGGCGCTGGGCCGTGCGGTCCGGGGCTGGGCACTGCGCGAACCGTCCCGCTATGCCCTTCTCTTCGGCAGCCCGGTGCCCGGGTACCGGGCGCCCGCCGAGCGGACCACCGGCCCCGGAACGCGGGTGATTTTTGCCCTTATGGCAATTCTCGACGGCGCCTTCCGGGCCGGTCAGCTCTCGGTTCAGGGCCGGCGGAGCCCTGCCGTCGCCGCCGGACTTGGCGGGGATCTGGCGAAAATCCGCGCCGAGTTCGGCCTGGCCGTCCCTGATGACCTCTTGGCCCGTGGTGCCCTCGCCTGGACCTCGCTCTTCGGCGCCGTCAGCTTCGAAGTCTTCGGCCAGTACGGCGAGGAAACGTTCACCGCCCGGGAGGAGCTCTTCGACCATCACCTCGCGGTGCTCGCCGACGTCGCCGGGCTGCCGGCGGCCGCCGCCCCGTGAAACGGGTTCCCCTGTTGCCCCGCGGTGGTGCTCGGTAGACTGCCCCTGCGCCCGCACGGGCACACCCGATGCTTTCAGGAAGGATCCATCCATGTCTGAAGAGAACATGTCCGAAGAGAACATTTCTGAAAAGAACACGCCTGAAGAGAACATGCCGGAAAAGAACGTGTCGGACGAGACCATATCCGAAGAAGCAGAGGCCGAGGGGCAGTATGTCGAGGGTGACTACGGCACCGCGGGTACGGCGGGTGAAGTCCCGCCCACGGCCGTCGAGGGGGAGTATTCGGCGGGGGACTACGGCGACGCCGGAGTGGCCGGTGCGGCCGCTGTCGGTGAGGTGGAGGGCGACTACGCCGCGGGCGACTACGGCGACGCCGGAGTCTCGGCGCCCGAGGTCTCCGGTGAGGGGTCCGTCGCCGAGGAAGCAGAGTACCCGGAGGGCGACTACGGAACTGCCGGAACGGCTGGCGCCGAGCGTGCAGGCCGGCAGGCAGCGGGCGAATCGTCGGAGGGCGTCGAGCGATAAGTCGCGGAGGCAGTGGTCCGTCCCCCGCGGGGTCGTCCGCCGCGGGGGTCCGCACGCTGAAGGTTCGCGCAGGGCGAAACGCGGCCCGGGGCGCGCCGGAAGGCCTGAAATCCCGGGAATTCGGGCGGCAAAGAGAGGCTGCCGACTGCGGCTGGAGCAGAGTTGAGTCGATTGCGCTCAACTTTGGATTGACTTAAATCCGGGTCTGGGTAAAGTTGAGTGTAGATCGCTCAATAACGGTCGGGCCCTTTGTTGTTAGAACCCATTGCGGTTAGAACCACTGTGGTCCGCGGATTGCTCAAAGATTCCAAGGAAAGTAAGGAAACAACCCATGTCACGTGCAGTAGGTATTGACCTCGGAACCACTAACTCCGTCGTCTCCGTTCTCGAAGGTGGCGAGCCCACCGTCATTGCCAACGCCGAGGGTGGCCGCACCACGCCGTCGGTCGTTGCGTTCTCCAAGTCCGGCGAGGTTCTGGTCGGCGAGATCGCCAAGCGCCAGGCCGTCAACAACATTGACCGCACCATCGCGTCCGTCAAGCGCCACATGGGCACCGACTGGACTGTCGCCATTGACGACAAGAAGTACACGGCGCAGGAAATCTCCGCCCGTATCCTCATGAAGCTGAAGAACGACGCCGAGTCCTACCTCGGGGAAAAGGTCACCGACGCCGTCGTCACCGTCCCGGCCTACTTCAACGACGCCCAGCGCCAGGCCACCAAGGAAGCCGGTGAAATCGCCGGCCTGAACGTCCTGCGCATCGTCAACGAGCCCACCGCGGCCGCCCTGGCCTACGGCCTGGACAAGGGCAAGGAAGACGAGCTCATCCTGGTCTTCGACCTCGGCGGCGGCACCTTCGACGTCTCCCTCCTGGAGGTCGGCAAGGACGAAGACAACTTCTCCACCATCCAGGTCCGCGCCACCGCCGGTGACAACCACCTCGGCGGCGACGACTGGGACCAGCGCGTCGTGGACTACCTGCTGAACCAGCTCAAGGTCAAGGGCATCGACCTCACCAAGGACAAGATTGCCCTGCAGCGACTCCGCGAGGCAGCCGAGCAGGCCAAGAAGGAACTCTCCTCCTCCTCCAGCACCAACGTCTCCCTCCAGTACCTGTCCGTCACCCCCGACGGCCCGGTCCACCTGGACGAGCAGCTGACCCGCGCCAAGTTCCAGGACCTCACCAAGGACCTGCTGGACCGCACCAAGAAGCCGTTCCAGGACGTGATCAAGGAAGCCGGCATCAAGCTTTCCGAGATCGACCACATCGTGCTCGTCGGCGGTTCCACCCGCATGCCGGCCGTGTACGACCTCGTCAAGGAACTGGCCGGCGGCAAGGAACCCAACAAGGGCGTCAACCCGGATGAGGTCGTCGCCGTCGGCGCCGCCCTGCAGGCCGGTGTCCTCAAGGGTGAGCGCAAGGACGTGCTCCTGATCGACGTCACCCCGTTGTCCCTGGGCATCGAAACCAAGGGCGGCATCATGACGCACCTGATCGAGCGCAACACGGCCATCCCCACCAAGCGGAGCGAGACCTTCACCACCGCGGATGACAACCAGCCGTCCGTGGCCATCCAGGTCTTCCAGGGCGAGCGTGAGTTCACCCGCGACAACAAGCCGCTGGGCACGTTCGAACTGACCGGCATCGCTCCGGCCCCCCGCGGCGTCCCGCAGGTCGAGGTCACCTTCGACATCGACGCCAACGGCATCGTGCACGTTTCGGCGAAGGACAAGGGCACCGGCAAGGAACAGTCCATGACCATCACCGGCGGCACCGCGCTGTCCAAGGAAGACATCGACCGAATGGTCCGTGACGCCGAGGAGCACGCAGCCGAGGACAAGGCTCGCCGCGAGGCAACCGACACCCGCAACACGGCCGAACAGCTCGCCTACTCCGTGGACAAGCTGATCGCGGACAACGCCGACAAGCTGCCGGAAGAGGTCAAGACCGAGGTCAAGGCCGACGTCGACGCCCTCAAGGCAGCCCTTGAAGGCACCGACGACGCCGCCGTGAAGACCGCGTTTGAGAAGCTGCAGGCTTCCCAGAGCAAGCTCGGCGAGGCCATCTACGCGCACGCAGGATCCCCTGACGGCGCCGCCGGCGCCCACGGCGCCCCCGCAGGCGAGCAGGCAGCGGGCTCCGACGAGGACATCGTCGACGCCGAAATCGTTGACGAAGACGAGAAGAAGTAATCATGCCGCACCACGGTAACGAAGAAGAGCACGGTTCTTCCGAGAGCCGGCGTGACGCTGAACAGCGGGAAGACGAGCCGCAGAAACCGGTGATCCACGACAACCGCAAGGTTGATCCGAAGACCGGCCAGGCCCGCCACCCTGACCAGGAACACCATGCGGACTCCGGGGATGCACTGTCCCAGGCGGAGGACATCCTCAACAGCGTTGAGGTGCCCGCCGCCGACTCGGTGGCCCAGAGTGCAGCCGGCGCCGCCGAGGCGGAGGAGCTCAGGAATGACCTTCGCCGCCTGCAGGCCGAGTACGTCAACTACCGCAAGCGGGTCGAACGCGACCGGGCCGTTGCGGGCGAGATGGCCGTCATCGGCGTCCTGAACGCCCTGCTGCCGGTACTGGACGACGTCGACGCCGCCCGCCAGCACGGTGACCTTGCGGACGGACCTTTCGCCGCGATTGCCACCAAGCTGGAGGCTGCGCTGAAGACGTACGGACTGGTCCGCATCGATGAGACCGGCGTGGAGTTCGACCCCACGATCCACGAGGCCCTCATCCAGCAGCCCGGCACGGATATCGACTTCGATACCGTCAGCCAGGTCCTGCGCTCGGGCTACAAGTCCGGCGACCGCGTCCTCCGTGCCGCCCAGGTGATTGTGGCTGTTCCGGCGTAGGGTTGCCCCCACGCCTTCGCGGACGAGGGGACCCCGCCCCTACGCGTGGCAGCTTAGGTCCTGCGGACCTAAGCTGCCACGCTCCGGCAGGCCCGAAGCCACTCCCAGGCCCCCTCATCCGCTTCGGCGTTCAGCGGTAATCTCGCCTTAACGCTTTGTACTTTTGAAAGGAAACGCCATTGGCTAGCCAGGATTGGGTGGACAAGGACTTTTACAAGATCCTTGGTGTCGCCAAGGACGCTTCCGACGCCGATATCAAGAAGGCTTACCGGAAGCTTGCTCGGCAGCACCACCCGGATACCAATGCGGGCAATGCGGCATCGGAGAAGAAGTTCAAGGACATCTCCGAGGCCTATTCCGTGTTGTCCGACGCCGATGAACGCCAGCAGTACGACGCCATCCGGGCGATGGGCGGCGGCGCACGCTTTGCCCCCGGCGGAGGCGGCGGGGCTGCCGGCGGCGCAGGCTTCGAAGACCTCTTCGGCGGACTCTTCACCGGCGGCGGAGGACGCCATTCCGGCAGCTACAGCACCGCCGGCGGCATTCCGCCCGAGTTCGCCGATCTCTTTGGCGGCGGCGGTGGGTTCGGTGGCGGCGGCCAGTCGTTCCAGCGCGCTCCGCAGAAGGGCGCGGACCGCACCGCGTCCACCTCGATCTCATTTGCCGGGTCCATCCGCGGCACCACCATCGGGCTGCGTGAACCCGACGGCGAGGTCATCGACGTCCGCATTCCGGCCGGTATCAAGGACGGCCAGAAGGTCCGCGTTCGCGGCAAAGGCCAGCACGGTCCCGCCGGCTACGGCGACCTCATGGTCACAGTCTCCGTGAAGCCCCATGATTTCTACGTCCGCGACGGCGAAAACCTCCGCATCCACGTCCCCGTCTCCTTCCCGGAGGTGGCCCTCGGCGCCGATGTCGAGGTTCCGACGATCGACGGCGACAAGGTCAAGGTCAGGGTCCCCGCAGGGACGCCCTCCGGCCGCACGCTGCGCGTCAAGGGCCGCGGCGTCAAGCACGCCAGCGGCACCGGCGATCTGCTGGTGACGATCGACGTCGCTGTCCCGCGGCGGCTGAGCAAGGAAGCGGAGGAAGCCGTGAAGGCCTTCGCCGCGGCCACTGCCGACGAGGACGTCCGCGCGGGCCTGGCAGCCAAGGCCCGGCTCTAGGAACGGAGTCCAGCCATGGCCATCGACTTCGATCAGCCGATCTTCGTCATCTCCGTTGCCGCCGAGCTGGCGGACATGCACCCGCAGACGCTGCGCCAGTACGACCGGTTGGGGATCGTCTCGCCCAGCCGCGCCCCGGGCAAATCGCGGCGCTACTCGCAGCGCGATGTGAACATGCTCCGCGAGGTCCAACGGCTCTCCCAGGAAGGCGTCTCGCTCGAGGGCATCAAGCGGATCCTGCAACTGGAGAATCAGGTCGCTGCCCTGCAACGGCGCGTCACCGAGCTGAGCGAAGAACTCGAACGCCGCCCCCGTGCCCTTGACTCCCGCGTCTTCGCCGCGGGAGCCGCGGGCGACGTCGTCAGCCTGGCCCGCGGCAAGCGCCCCCAGGCGAGGTCCCAGGCGCTGGTGGTGTGGCGGCCGCGGGGGATCGAATAGGACAGTGTGCGGCGCCCGGGCAAGTAGCCGCGGCCGCGATCTGAGTACCTCGGAGTGGAAACGGGTAACGTGCCTTCCGATAGTCGGGTACCTGAAGCGCGTGACTTCAGGCCTTGAGCGCGCGTTGAATTGGGGTGTCAGAAAGTCTGGCGTGACACGCTCGCAGCTCCTTCGGAAGCCCCGGCGGAGCCAGCGCAGCAGCGTAGAGGCCGGGGGGCATCGCATGCATGAGTCAGCCGAGTTTGGACCGTCCACGTTCGCGGGCACGCGATGAGCCCGGGGCTCCAGGCGGCCGTCCTGTTTGCCGGCTCGCTGCCAGGGCACATCCTGATGTCCCTGGGGCAGACTGTCGTGGTCGTGTGCGTGTGCTTCGACTTCGTCCGCGCGGTCTCGGTTCCGCGGTCCCACCGTCGCTATGTGGCCAACACTGTCTTCCGCACCCTGGCCCTGCCGTCCATCCTGATCATGGCGTTCAGCGTGCTGCTCGATGCAGCCTCCGGCTCCTGGACCAACGTCGCAGCAGGCGTCTTTGTCATGGTCGCCGTGATCTTCCGGTGGCACCACGACACCGACGAAGACAACTGGTGGAAGGGCAAAGGAAAGGCCCTGGGCCGCTGGCTCAAGAACCGGGCGGCCTCGGGATCCCTGGTTGCTCCGGCCGCGGCGTGAAAAAGCCCTTGCTGTCCGGGCGTCCCAGGGTGTCCAATCCTTAACGGAAGGCCCTGCGGGGCACGAGTGGACGCCACGCCAGGAGGATTTCATGCCATCGAAAGCCGCCAGGACTCCGTCGAGGGGTCCGGCCCGGGGCACGTCTGACCTCCGGCGGGCCGACTCCAACGGTTCCGCGCCGCCGGAGCAGCCGGACAGGATCCGCAATGTGGCACTTGTAGGCCATTCAGGTGCTGGAAAAACGATGCTCACCGAAGCTCTGCTTGCCGCCACCGGGGCCATCACGCGCAAGGGCTCGATCGCCGACGGCACCACGGTGAGCGACTCGGATCCCGCCGCGATCGCCCAGCAACGCTCCGTGGCACTGGCCGTGGTGCCCGTGACGGTCGGGGATATCAAGGTAAACCTGCTGGACACTCCCGGCTATACGGATTTCATCGGAGAACTGCGCGCCGGGCTGAGGGCGGCGGACGCGGTGCTGTTTGTCGTATCGGCCACCGACGACGTCGACGCCGCGACCACCGCGCTCTGGAACGAGTGCCAACGGCTCGGAATGCCCCGGGCCGTGCTCATTAGCCGTCTGGACCATCCGCGTGCGGATTTCGACGCCGCCCTTGCCCGCTGCCGGCTGGCGTTTGGCGACTCTGTCGTCCCGCTCTACCTTCCGGTCGGCACCGACGGTGCCGTCACCGGCCTGCTGGGGCTGCTGACTGGCACGGTTTCCCAGTACGGTCCGGGCGAAGCGGCACCCTCAGCCCGCGCCGCGACCGAGGTCGAGCTCGCCGGGTCGGAGCCCGCGCGGGGCACGCTGATCGAAGGGATCATCGCCGAGAGCGAGGACGAGACGCTCATGGACCGGTACCTCGGGGGTGAAGAAATCGCTTCCGAAGCCCTGATAGCCGATCTGGAGACCGCCGTCGCCCGCGGGTCCTTTCACCCCTTGCTGCCGGTGTCCGCGGAATCAGGACTTGGCCTGGCGGAACTGCTGGACGTCCTGGTGCGCGCTTTTCCCACGCCGGCTGAGCGCGGGGTCCCGACAGCCACGGACCTCGACGGCGTGGCCGCGGGCCCGCTGGCCTGTGACCCCGAAGGGCCGCTGCTCGGCGAAGTGGTGCGCACGACGATCGACCCATTCCTCGGCCGGGTCTGCCTGGTACGCGTCTTCTCCGGCGTCGTGCGGGAGGACGCCGCCATCCACGTGGGCGGCCGCGGCATGGCGGACCGCGGCCACGAGGACCACGACAGCGACGAGCGCATCACGCACCTGTATTCGCCGCTCGGATCCGGTCTGCGGCCGGTAGCGTTCTGCGTTGCCGGGGATATCTGCGCGCTGACCAAACTGGGCACCGCGGAGACCGGCGACACGATTTCGGCCAAGGAGTCGCCTTTGCTGGTCGCCGCCTGGGACATGCCGGATCCGCTCATGCCTGTGGCCATCGAAGCGGCCACGCACGGCGATGAGGACGTCTTGGCCAGGAACCTGGGCAAGGTCATCGCCGGGGACCCGACGCTGCGGGTGGAACGCAACTCCGAAACCCACCAGCTGATCCTGTGGTGCATGGGCGAGGCCCATGCAGACGTCGTCCTGGGCAGGCTGCGGGACCAGGGAGTGAACTTGCAGACCGTCCCGGTGGTCACCCCGCTGCGCGAGACGTTCGCCGCGCCGGCGGCCGGCCACGGGCGGTATGTCAAACAATCCGGCGGCCACGGCCAGTACGCCGTTTGCGACATCGAGGTGGAACCACTCGAGCGCGGCGCCGGATTCGAATTTGTCGACAAAACGGTGGGCGGGGTGATTCCCGGGCCGTTCATCGCCTCCGTGGAAAAAGGCGTGCGGGCGCAGATGCAGAAAGGCGTCTCCGCCGGATTCCCCGTGGTGGATATCCGGGTGACGCTGGTTGGCGGCAAGACCCACAGCGTGGACTCTTCCGACGCGGCCTTCCAGGCGGCCGGTGCCCTGGCCCTTCGGGAAGCCGCGGCGGCCACCCGGATTCAGTTCCTGGAACCGGTCTCGGCTGTGACCATCAGCGTTTCGGAGGACCACGTGGGCACCGTGATGAGCGACTTGTCCTCCCGCCGGGCGCGGCTGACGGGAACGACATCCGCCGCGGACGACAGTACCGAGATCAGCGCCGAGGTTCCGGACCAGGAGCTGCTGAAGTACGCGGTGGAGCTGCGGGCCTTGACCGCCGGCAGCGGCCGGTTCCGGCGCAGCTACCTGCGGCACGAACCCGTGCCCGCAGCCGCCGCGCCGGCCCCCAGATAAGAGCGGCGTCAGCCGTTGATGACCTGGGGGACGCCGAGGGCTTTGAGGCCTTCGACGCCGAATTCGAGTCCGTAGCCGGATTGCTTGGCTCCGCCGAAGGGGATGCGGGGGTCCACGGCGCCGTGTTTGTTGATCCAGACGGTGCCGGCCTCGAGCCGGCCCGCGACGGTGCGGGCTGCGGCGGGGTCGGAGGACCAGACGGAGGCACCGAGTCCGACGTCGAGGGCGTTGGCGTTGGCGACGGCTTCGTCGAGGGTGCTGTAGCGGATGATCGGCAGGGCGGGGCCGAACTGTTCTTCGGTCACGAGGGGGTTGTTGTTGTCGATGTCGGCGATCAGGGTGGTGGGGTAGAAGTGGCCGGCCCGGTCCGGGTCGGGGTTGCCGCCGAGCAGGACCCGGGCGCCGGAGGCCTTGGCGGCGTCCACGAGACGGGCGACGATGTCGTATTGCTGGCGGTTCTGCAGCGGGCCGAGCACGTTGGCCTCGTCCAGGCCGATGCCCATGGGCATCGCGGCGGCGACGTTGGTGAGTTCCTCGCAGACGGCGTCGTAGATGTCGGTGTGGACGTAGAGGCGTTTGAGGGCCGCGCAGGTCTGGCCCGTGTTGATGAACGCGCCCCAGAAGAGGCCTTCGGCGATGGCTTTGGGGTCGGCGTCGGGCAGGACGATGCCGGCGTCGTTGCCGCCGAGTTCCAGGGTGAGGCGTTTGACGGTGTCTGCGGAGGATTTGATGATGGCCTTGCCGGTGGCGGTGGAGCCGGTGAACATGATCTTGCCGATGCCGGGGTGTCCGGCCAGGGCCTCGCCGACGTCGCGGCCGCCGGAGACTACGGACAACAGGCCTTCGGGAAGTTCCTCGTTGAGGATTTCGACGAGGGCCAGGACGGAGAGCGGGGTGTATTCGGAGGGTTTGACCACCACGGCGTTGCCCATCCGCAGGGCGGGGGCGAGCTGCCAGACGGTGATCATCATGGGCCAGTTCCAGGGGCCGATCGCGCCGACGACACCGATGGGCCGGTAGTGCAGTTCGGCGCGGGTTTCGCCGTCGTCCACCACGGTTTCCGGCTCCAGGGCTGTGGTGGCGGCGACGCGCAGCCAGGCGGCGCAGGCGCCGACTTCGAAGCGGGCGTTGGGGCCGTTGAGGGGCTTGCCCTGCTCGCGGGAGAGCAGGCGGGCGAGTTCCTCGGCGGAGCGTTCGACGGCGTCGGCGGCCTTCAGGAGGGCGGCGGACCGGGCGTCGTGGCCCAGGGCGGCCCAGGCTGGCTGCGCGGCCGTTGCGGCGGCGATGGCCTGCTCCAGGTCCGCAACGGTGTGGACCGGGGCCTGCCCGACCGCTTCACCGGTGGCGGGGTCCAGGATGGTCCGGGTCGCACCGGACGTCGGGGAGATCGAGGCGAGAAGGGCGTCGTAGGTTTCCATGGGTGGACTCCACATCGAGTAGTTGAGGGCTGGGGTCGTTGAAGCGCTGTGTTGTTGAAACACTGCACGCGGCGCAAGATGGTTCCAGAGCGCCCGTGCTGTCATGTCCGAGTTTCCTCCGGTGCCGGACCTGCAGTCTTGTCTTTGCGCGAACTGCAGTTGACCCGCTGCGAATGATCGCGAGGGCCCGGGATTCCATTGCGCTGGGGAACAACAACCGATCGCTGAGCGACAAGAGCGTGACGCGCGCCACCTGCCATGCTGGATTTCACGGTGCAACGCACCCCCATATTCCCAGACCGAAATTTCCCAGACTCATGACCGTTAAGAAGGATCCGATGAGTATTTCAAAATCCGAGTCCCCGACCGCAGAGGCCAGTCCCCGCACGGAGCACTCCACCGCGCTGCGCGCCGGAAGCGTCGGCGTCATGGGCATTCTCTTCTTTGTGTTGTCCGCCCAGGCGCCGTTGACCGGGATCGTCGGTGCGTCACCGCTGGCCGCGGCCCTCGGCAATGGCCCTGGCGCGCCAGGCGCGTATCTGGTGGTGGGCATCGTGATCGTGATCTTCGCCGTCGGGTTCGTCGCGATGAGCCGCAAGATCCAGGCCAACGGCGCCTTCTACGCCTATGTCACCGCCGCCTTTGGGCGAAGGATCGGGGCAGGAGCGGCGTGGCTCGCGCTCCTCGCGTACAGCACGGTGCAGGCCGCGATGTACGGGCTGTACGGCGCCGCATTCTCGGGCGTCCTCGGAACCGCCGGGATCGTGGTTCCCTGGTGGCTGCTGGCCATGATCACCATGGCGGGCGTGCAGGTGCTGGGATCCCTCAACATCGAACTCGGTGCCCGGGTCCTGGCGGTGCTCGTCGGCCTCGAGGTTGCGATCCTGCTTATGTTCGGCTTCACCGTGCTGCTGCGGGGCGGCGGACCGGAAGGGCTCAGCCTGGCTGCCTCCTTCTCTCCTGCGGCGATCGGCGCAGGCGCCCCGGGCGTGGCCATCATGTTCGCTGTCGCCTCGATGTTCGGCTTTGAATCCACGGCCATCTACTCGGCCGAGGCCAAGGACGCCCACCGCACGGTGGCCCGTGCCACATATCTTTCGGTGGGGGTCATCGCGGTCTTCTTCTCCTTCATTTCGTGGATGCTGGTCAGCTACTACGGCCCCTCGCACGTCATCGACGCCGCGGGCGCGGCCCTGGAATCCGGCGACTCCACCTCCTTCGTGCTGACACCCATGGTGGAGCTGTTCGGGCCGTGGGCCGGAACCGTCACCGGCATGCTGCTCGTGACCTCCCTGCTGGCCGGCATCATCGCCTTCCACAACGGCATCAACCGCTACCTCCATTCGCTGGCCCTGCGCGGGTCGATGCCCCGCGGAGTGGCCCGGACCAACCGGCACAAGGCCCCCTCCGTCGCCGCCCGGATCCAGACCGTGGTCGCCTTCCTGCTTGTGGCGCCGTTCGCAGTGCTGTCCCTGGACCCTGTCCTGACCCTCTTCTCCTGGTTCAGTGGGCTGGCCGTGGCGGCGCTCCTGGTCCTGTACATGCTCTGCTCCCTGGCCGTCGTCGCGTACTTCCGGCGCGAAAAGGTGCCCGGCCAGCTCTGGCAGACCGTGGTGGCGCCGGTGCTCGCCACCGTGCTGCTTGGCTGGGTCCTGTCTCTCGTGATCAGCAACTTCACCGCACTGATCGGCGGCAGTGCCGAAACGGCCGTGGGCCTGCTGCTGACCGTGCCCATTGTGTTTGCCGCCGGCGTGCTGGTGGAAGTTGCCGTGGAGCGCAGGGCCGCGCGAGCCGAGGTCTCCGCCTAGCGACCAGCCTTAGACACAGAAGGGGCGGTGCCGGACAGATCCGGCACCGCCCCTTCCGCATCCGAAACCGGGTGAAGGACAGGCTCAGGCGCCGCGCCGCCAGTCGCTGGGGGATTCGCCGAAGGCATCACGGAAGGAACGGCTGAAATGGGCGGCATCCAGGAAGCCCCAGCGCGCGGCCACGGCCCCCACCGGCATGCCGGCCAGGAGCGGATCCCGCAGTTCGCGGCGCGCCCCTTCCAGTCGCTGGGTCCGGATCCAGCTCGCCACAGTGGTCCCGGATTCATGGAAGACGTTATGCAGATGCCGGGTGGAAATGAAGTGGGCCGCCGCGATGGACGCCGGCGAGAGCATCGGATCGGCCAGGTGGGCGTCGATGTACTCGCGGACGGAGGCCGCCAGGAGGGCCTGCGGCCGCATCCGGTCCGGGGACATGTCCAGTTCCGAGTGCAGCATCGTGGAGACAAGATCGAGGGCGTTCGTGGCAAGGCGCGAGCCGCTGGGGCCGCTCAGTGCATCCAGGTTCTCCGCGAGGTGGGAGATGAACGGCCCGACGATCGCGGCGAGGCCTCCATCCGCCGCCATCCGCACGGCCGAAAGCTGAGCGATGCAGTCCGCCGGCAGGGACAGCGCATCCCAGGGGAACATCACCACCATGAGCCGGGCATCCCCCTCGAAGGCAAGGGTGTAGGGGCGGCTGGTGTCGTAGATGGAGAGGTCGCCGGGGCGCAGGAGGGCTTCGCGGTTGTCCTGGATGAGGAGTCCGGTGCCCTGCAGTTGGAGATTGAGCTTGAAGTAGCGCTGGTTGGACTGGGCAATCAGCGCCGGAGTGCGGTGGACCTCGTGGCTCGTGGAGGAGACTTCGACGACCGCCACTCGGTCCAGTCTGCGCGCCCGCATGCGGCCGCGGAAGTTGTCCGGATCCCTGCTCGAGGCGCCCAGGGGAACGAAGGACTCCGCGATGAGGTGCCTCCAGTGCTCGAAGGAGGCTGCCGTGCTGGTGTGGACGTCCTGTCCGGCGGGGCTGGACGATGGGCGGGCTGCAACTGCGGTCATCGAAGATCCTGACGCCGTCGTATTTCGGGGACTGTGTCATGGGACACAGTCTCTTCAGGGTAGCGCCGCAGCCCGTCGATGTCATCTTTTTTCGACAGTTGGCGAAAAAAGATGCTCGAGGGCGCCTAGCAGGCCAGCAGCGTCAGGAATCCCTCGAGCTGCTCGTTCAGCCCGAGTTCCACCTGGCCTTCCGGGGCGAGTGCCGCCGCGATCTGCGCGCCGAGGAGGAGATTGAGCAGCTGGCCGGCCAGGGCGGAGTCGTTGACGGCGGTGGTGACGGCCCCGGACTGCCGGGCCTCGGCCATGTACTGCCGCATGGCCGCTAGCCACTGCTCCATCGAATCGCGGTGGATCCGGGCCTTGTCGGGGTCGGTGATGGCCTTCTGCCAGAACGGGATGACAATCCGGGCCTCATTGATCCGCTCCTCATCCAGCGGCAGCACCTCGACGCAAAATGCCCGCAGGGCCGCGAGCCCGGCCTGCCCGGCGGTGACTTCCGCGATGCGCTCGTTGGTGCGGTTGAAGACGTGCCCGAACGCGAAGGTCAGCAGGTCATCCTTGGTGGGAAAGTACGGCTTGAGGGCGCCGTTCGCAAAGCCGGCCTCGAGGGCAATTTCCCGCATGGTGGCACTTTCGATACCGAGCCGGGCGATAATCCGCCATGTGGCGTCGACGAGTTCGAGCCGCCGCTGGTCGTGGTCGACAATCTTTGGCACCGGACAGCTCCCCAATTATTTTGCGTCGGACTCTTGTGGCACAGCTTACATTTCCGTATTCTCTACAAGTATAGAAAATAAAGTTCTGACCCGCCAGGGTCCCCGACCGAAGGCCGTCATGATGACCGCACAAACTGACACCCGCACTCCGTATGGCCCGTACAGTCTGGCCGCGGACGCCGAAATCACTGCAGTCCAAGGCATCCTGCGGGCGGCGGGCCTGCTGGGCGAGACCAAGCGCATCGCGTATCTGGGCCTGGTGGACCCCGCCAGGAACGCGCCGGAGGGAAGCGAGGGCCGCCGGTTCCGGGTCTTCCTCCACGACGTGTCGGGAGGGCGTCCGGCGGACGTGACGGTCTCGGTGTCCGGCGGTGCGGTGGTTTCTGTCGTGGAGCTGGACACGGCCGAGTCCGGCGAGCTCCCCGTCCTGGAGAAGGAGTTCGAGGTGGTCGAACAGCTGCTTGCCACGGACGAGCGGTGGCTCAAGGCGCTGGCCAGCCGCGGCCTGGATGTCAGCAAGGTCCGCGTCGCCCCACTGTCTGCCGGTGTGTTCGAATACCCGGAGGAAAAAGGACGCCGGATCCTCCGTGGCCTGGCCTTCGTTCAGGACTTCCCGGAAGACAGCGCCTGGGCGCACCCCGTGGACGGTCTCGTGGCGTACGTCGACGTCGTCAGCAAGGAAGTCACGCAGGTGCTGGATACCGGCGTCGTTCCGGTTCCCGCCGAACACGGCAACTACACGGATCCTGAGCTGACCGGGCCGCTGCGGACCACACAGAAGCCCATCAACATCACCCAGCCGGAGGGGCCCAGCTTCACCGTCACCGGCGGGAATCACATTGAGTGGGAAAAGTGGAGCGTCGACGTCGGCTTCGATGTCCGCGAAGGCGTGGTGCTCCACAACCTGGCGTTCCGGGACGGCGACCGGCTGCGTCCCGTCATCAACCGGGCGTCGATCGCCGAAATGGTGGTCCCGTACGGGGACCCGTCGCCAATCCGGTCCTGGCAGAACTACTTCGATACCGGCGAATACCTCGTGGGCCAGTACGCGAACTCCCTGGAGCTTGGCTGCGACTGCCTCGGCGAAATCACGTACCTCAGCCCCGTCATCAGTGACGCCTTCGGCAACCCCCGGGAGATCCGCAACGGCATCTGCATGCACGAGGAAGACTGGGGGATCCTGGCCAAGCACAGTGACCTCTGGACGGGCATCAACTACACCCGCCGCAACCGCCGCCTGGTGATCTCCTTTTTCACCACCATTGGCAACTACGACTACGGCTTCTACTGGTACCTCTACCTCGACGGCACCATTGAGTTCGAGGCCAAGGCCACGGGCGTCGTCTTCACCTCCGCCTACCCGGAGGGCGGATCGGCCAACATCTCCCAGCTCGCCCCGGGGCTGGGTGCCCCGTACCACCAGCACTTGTTCAGCGCCCGCCTGGATATGGCGATCGACGGCCTCACCAACCGGGTTGAGGAAGAAGACGTGGTCCGGCAGGCGATGGGCGAAGGCAACGAACGCGGCAACGCCTTCTCCCGGAAGCGCACCGTGATCGCCCGTGAATCCGAGGGCGTCCGCGAGGCCGACGCCCGCAGCGGCCGGACCTGGGTCATCTCCAACCCGGAATCGCGCAACCGCCTCGGCGAGCCCGTGGCCTACAAGCTCCATGCCGAAGGGCAGCCCACCCTGCTGGCGGACCCGGAGTCTTCCATCGCCCGGCGCGCCGCCTTTGCCACGAAGGACCTCTGGGTGACCCGGTTCGCCGAAGACGAGATGTACCCCACGGGCGACTTCGTGAACCAGCACGCCGGCGGAGCCGGTCTGCCGGCCTACATCGCCCAGGACCGGGATCTGGACGGACAGGACATCGTTCTCTGGCACACCTTCGGCCTGACCCACTTCCCGCGGCCCGAGGACTGGCCGATCATGCCCGTGGACACGGCCGGCTTCAAGCTGCGTCCCGAGGGCTTCTTTGACCGCAGCCCCGTCCTGGATGTGCCCGCCAACGCCCAGCAGTCCTCCGGTTGCCATGGCGACACCGGCGGCCACGGCCACAGCTAGTCCGACGCCGTGAGTGTCGCCCTCAGATGGGGCCGCCGGTCCGGCATCGTGCTCCATCCCCGGATCTGTGCCGCCGTGACGGCGGGGTCGTGCCTCGCGCACCTGTGGCTTGTCGCCGGGAACCAGCACGGGACCTGGCTGAACGTGCTCATGCTCGCCATGGTGGCGGTGTGCCTGCCGTGCGCGGTGCACATCTGGCGCCACGGACGGGTCAGCTCCCTGCGCCAGGTCATGGCCTCGGCACTGGTGATGACCGGGGTCCACGCGGTTCTGCTCCTCGGCGTCGGGTCCGGCGCCGGGGGCCACAGCCATCATGGCGCCGCGGCCGCAGCCTCCGGTGCGGCGCCGTCCGGTGCCGGTGCGCTGCTGGCGGTCATCGTGCTGGAAATGACGACGGCGCTGCTCGCCGCGACGCTCCTGGCCCGGCTCCGGACCCGGCCCCGCGGCTGAAGTCCGGGCCGGGGACCCGGCCGCGGCGCGGGTCAACCGTGTCAGTCGTTGAAGAGCCCCGCCAGGTCCTCGGCGGTCAGGGCGCCGCCGGTGAGCGCGTCGCCTTCCATGACGTCGGCGAAGAGCTGGGATTTCTTCGCCTTGAGGGCCATGACCTTCTCCTCGATGGTGTCCTTGGCGACCAGCCGGTAGACCATGACGTTCCGGGCCTGGCCGATCCGGTGGGTCCGGTCCACGGCCTGGGCCTCCGATGCCGGGTTCCACCACGGGTCCAGCAGGAACACGTAGTCGGCCTCGGTCAGGTTCAGGCCGAAGCCGCCGGCCTTGAGGCTGATGAGGAACACCGGTGCGGCGCCGTTCTTGAACTCGTTCACGACGTCGGAGCGGTTGCGCGTGCTGCCATCGAGGTAGCAGAATTCGATGTTCTCCTCGACCAGGCGCTCCCGGACCTTGCCCAGGAAGCCGGTGAACTGGCTGAAGATCAGGGCCCGGTGGCCCTCGGCCACGAGGTCCGCGAGCTGCTCGAACAGGACATCGAGCTTGCTGGCCCGTACGCCGGAGAGCGAGGGGTCGATCAGCGACGGGTCCAGGCTGAGCTGCCGGAGCAGGGTCAGCGACTGGAAGATGGTGAAGCGGTTCTTGTTGACGTCGTCAATCAGGCCCAGGATCTTTTGGCGTTCCCGCTGCAGGTGCGTCTGGTAGACCTTCTGGTGCCGCGGATTCAGCACGACTTCCAGGATCTGCTCCTGCTTGGGTGGCAGGTCCCGGATGACCTGTTCCTTGGTGCGCCGCATCATGAGGGGCCGGACCCGGCGCCGGAGCTTGTCCAGCTGTGCCTTGTCGGCGTTCTTTTCCACCGGCTTCTGGTAATACTCGGCGAACCGCTTGGGGCTGGAAAAGAGCCCGGGCGCCACGATCGAGGTCAGCGCCCAGAACTCCATCAGGTTGTTCTCCAGCGGGGTGCCGGTGATGGCGAGTTTGAAGGCGGCCGGCAGCTTGCGGGCGCACTGGTAGGCCTTGGACTGGTGGTTCTTGACGAACTGGGCCTCATCCAGAACCAGGCCGGCCCAGGTCCGGGACGCATAGGCCTCGTAGTCGATCCGGAACAGGGCATACGAGGTGATGACGATGTCTGCGCCAGCCATCGCCTCGGCCGGGTCCGCACCGTTCTTGGCGAAAGTTTCGCCAATGGCACGCACCGTCAGTCCCGGCGCGAACCGCGCCGTCTCAGCCTCCCAGTTGCCCACCACGCTGGTGGGGGCGACGACGAGGAAGGGCGCGGTCCCGGCGTCGGACTGGGCTTCATCTCCTGTGGCCGCATCCTTCGCGGCGCAGATCAAGGCCAGGGCCTGGACGGTCTTGCCCAGGCCCATGTCGTCAGCCAGCACGCCGCCGAGCCCGTGGCGGTACAGGAAGCTCAGCCAGTTGAAGCCTTCCAGCTGATACGGGCGCAGCTCGGCGTTCAGCGTCGCGGGTAACGGCAGCCCCTTGATGTCGCCTTCCAGCAGGCCGCCAACGGATTCGCGCCAGGCGGCCGCCTGTTCGTCGACGATGCCGAGGTGCGCGAGCTCGTCCCACAGCCCGGCCTGGAAGCGGCTGATCTGCAGGGGCGCGTCTTTGTCGCCCGGGTTGTCCTGCAGCGAGCGGGCCTCATCGATCAGTGCCCGCAGCTGGTGCAGCTCCGGCAGGTCCAGGGAGAAGTACGCCCCGCTGGGCAGCAGCATGCGGGTCTGCCCGGCCGCGAGGGCCGAAAACAGCGCCGCGAAGGACACCGGCTGGCCTTCCAAGGTGATGACGATGCCCAGATCGAACCAGTCGCGGCTGTCCGTAGCTTTCGTGGAGATCGCGACCACGGGCGCTTCCTCGGCTTCGCGGTAGTCCGCGATTTCGCCGGAGGTGTCCACCGCGACATCGGGGAGGTCGCGGAGCCGGGGGAGCACGTCCTCGGTGAAGGCGAGCGTGTCCAGTCCGGACAGTTCCGCCGTGGCCGCCAGGCGCGGCGTGCCCCAGCCTCCGGTCGCGGATTCGCCCAGGGCCGGAACCACGTCCCAGGGTTGCCCGACGGCCTCCAGGATGCGGGCCTCGGCGGGGTCGTCCCGGTAGCCGTGGTCGCCCGGATGCCGCCACAACGGCTGCGCCGTGACGAGGTTCCCGGACTTGTAATGCCATTCCCAGTGCAGCCGGACCCGGTGGTCGGCGCCGTAGTTGGCCAGCAGGGACAGGGTGGGGACGGCAAGCGCGGGCAGTTCCACGGACTCGTCCGAGGCCGTCACCCGGGCGGTCTGCTTGAGTTTGGGGTAGAAACCGGTCAGGAAGCGGCTTTCGTCCCGGGCGGGGATGTGCAGGGTGGTCCCGCCCGTGACGAAGGTCAGCAGTTCCTCGCTGAGCCCGCTTTCCAGCGGGGCGAGCGTGATGACGGGGTCGGCCGGGGCGACGCCGGGCAGGGCGCCGCCGTCGGACGTCAGGAAGATTCCGTGCGCCGGGCGGCCGATGGTCCCCACCGACGCCGGATCCACCACTTCGCCTTCCACCGTGATGGTCGGCGCGAGTTCCAGTCCGCCGTCGTCCCCGCCGGTGCCGAACCGCGCCAGGTTGAGCCCGACGGCGGCCGGCTCCTGAACGAACCGTACCGGCTCCGTGCCGCGGCTGTGCACCAGGGCGAGGCCGATCTTCTGGGCCTGGGACAGCAGGCTCCACAGGTTCTTGCCGGCGTAGGTGTTGAGCCCCAGCCACAGTCCGGTGCCCGCATGCTGGCGGTTCGCCACGGCGGTGTGCGAGGCGAGGAACTCCTGCATCCACTCCACATGCGCCTCGTTGCATTCACGCCGGTAGTTCAGGTAGCTCAGCGTGCTCCAGGAGACGTCGCCGCGGATCCACTTGCCCTTGGCCCCCATGATCACGGGCCGTGCCTTGAGCTGGCGGACGCTGCGGAGCGGATCGCGGCGGCCGGTGTAAGAAAAATGCGGGGCGGGTTCCTCGACGTCGAACTGGAGCGCCAGGGGCGTGCCGTTGGCGGACGGGGTGATGCCCGGGCTGGCGATCAGCGGACTGAGCGCCTGCTCCCAGTCGGCCAGCTCCGGCGGCGCGCTCTGGCGGGACAGCCGCGTGGACTCCGCCGGGGCCAGCAGCTGAAGCCGGATGGCCGGGTTGTCTTCGGCCGAGAACAGCAGGGCCGCCACGTGTTTGCAATCCTTGCGCACCGGGCAGCTGCAGACGCCCACCGTGCAGCTCCAGCCGCCGGTCTTCCGCACGAGCTTCGCCGTCGTGGAATAGGGAACGTCGGAGCCGCCCCGCACCTTGCCCAGGAGCAGCCCGGTGGCGGCATCGAAGGACATTCCGGAAACGCGGCTCCCCATGGCGTAAGCAAGCCCGGCCGCAAGGGAGCGGTCGTTGATCGCGGGAGTCTGAATTGCCAGTGCCGCACTCTCGTCCGGATGGGATGGCATGTGCGCGCTACTTTCGGCAGGAGGTCATCTGATCCATCTTAGCGAGCCTTTAAGGTCCCCGGAACTTCGCCGGCCGCCGGGGGAACATCCCCCAAACTTCGCCTGACGTTCAACTGGGGCATGGCTGCCGGCAGGGACGACGGACCTACCGTGGAGGGGTCCGGAGTATCAGCAGTTCCAGCAGTAAGGATTTCGCATGACCAACGGTGAGCCCACCAGCCAGTCCGCCCACAGCTACCCGACCGTGCTGACGACGGAAAGCCTCAAGGGTGGCAACGAGGACGTCGTCGACGCAAACGTCAACGTGGTCAACGCCATGTTCGAGGAGTTGCTGGATGCGGACGAGATCTCCCCGACCGCGCTGCGCAGCTACTACGTGGACTTCTACCTGACGCAGGCGCAGGCCGGCGGATTCGCGCAGTACGTGTTCACCGCGCCGGAACGCGAGGAAATCGATCCCTATGTCCGGGAAGGGCTGGCGGGCATGGGCGCGGCCGCGCATCTGGACCTCTTCAACCGCACGGTGGCGGCTTTCGGCGCCCTGACCGACACCGACGTCGAGACCTACCTCGACGGCGGCAGCGGCTGGGTCGCCGGAGGCGACACGGAGGCCGACGACCCGGAGGAGGACGTCTCCGACGCCGTGCGGCGCATCGAAGAACTGGACGGGGAATTCGAATCGGTCCTCGCAGCGGAGGACATCGTGGCCCTGAACGCCGCGTGGCTGCGCGACCAGCCGGACCTGCTGGTCCTTGCCGACGACGACCTCGATGTCCACATCGCCGGCAGGGTGGCCCGCATCCCCGACCTCGCAGAGCGCCAGGCCGCCGCCGCGGCCGAAGCCCTTCTGGACGCGCCGGAGTTCGAACAGATTATCCGGGAGCTGTGCGACATCGCCGGGCACAGCCTGGAACGGATCACCATGGGCGATCCCAACTACGAGCACAACGGGGAGACCACCCTGGCCTGGCACTTCACCACCGAACAGGGCGGATTCCTCATGCTCGAAGACGATGACGAGGCGTTCATGCTGAACCCGCGGACCAACGAGATCCTCGCGGCCGTGGAGTTCGAGGAATCGGTGGAGTTCGACGAGGCCGACGCCTAAAGGGCTTTCCCTACGGTCCCGGCGGCGGCGCCATTGCGCGCTGCCGCCGAGACCGCCACTGCCTGGGACCCCTTACTGCGGCCTGGCGACCTTCCCGCGCGCCTTTTTAGTAGCCGCCCGCCGCGGTCTTGATCATGTCCCCGGACGGTGTCACGAGGTACCAGACCCCGCCGACGCCCTGGCCCAGGATGTCTCCGGCGGCCTGGTCCTTGCCGAAGTAGTAGAGGCGCATCCCGTTGATGGTCACCTGCTTCTTCCCGTCAGGGGTGGCGATGGTTCCGACCGTGCCGGTGACGCCGTCAACGGCGGGGGCAGCCGACGTCGTCGTGACAGCGGGCCACGAGGCCGCGCAGTCGCCGGTGCAGGCGCTGGCGGTGGCGCCCTTCGCGTCCTTGGTGAAGACGTAGACGCTCATCCCCTTGGCGTCCACCACAATCTGACCTGCCGTGGATGCGGCCGTCTTGAGCTCCGCCGCGGTCATGGGCGCCGGACTCGCCGCTGTGCTGCCGGACGACGCCATGGGAGTGGACGCGGCCGCCGAGGAGGGGGCCGGCGCTGCCGACGTCGGCGTCGTCGAGGTCGCGCCGCCACAGCCGGACAATAGCGCGGCAAGGGCGAACGCGGACAAGCCTAGGCTGAGGTGCTTCTTCATTGCTGCTCCTTGACTCGAGCCAGCCCGACTCGCCAGGCCGGCGCTACTTGCTAAGACGTATGGGGCGTGCGGAATGGTTCATTTAGGGCTGTCGTGGACACGTCGCTGTTCACGTCAGCCCAGTCCCGGGGCACACTGAACTATTGGGCGCGCCCGTACGTCTTACAGGGGGCAGAGCACAACTCGCGGGAGGTGGGACATGCCGCTGGACGAGGACGTCGTGGCCGCCATCTACCGCGACCACGGTGCGGCCTTGAAGCGGTTCGTCCTCAGCGCTTCCCGGGACCCCCAGCTCGCCGACGACGTCGTCCAAGAGACAGTGCTGCGGGTCTGGCAACAGGCGCCGCAGATCACCGGCAGCCTGCGCAGCTACCTGTTCCGGACGGCCCGGAACATCATGATCGACAACTATCGCAAGGCCCAGCGGCGCCCGCAGGAAACCGGTGACCGCGAAGTCCCGGACCCCACCGACGGCGCAGGCGCCGCCGGACGCATCGACGATCTACTCAACAAGGTCCTGATGGAGGAGGCGCTCCTGCGGCTCAGCGCGGAGCACCGCGACGTCCTCGTGGCGCTTCACTACCGCCGCTGCACGGTCCAGGAGGCAGCCGCCCAATTGAAGATCCCCAGCGGCACGGTGAAGTCCCGGGCGTTCTACGCCGTGCGGGCCCTGCGGACAATTCTGGACGAAATGGGGGTGCAGCGGTGAACGACGGCGGGCTGCATGAGCTCCTCGGTGCGTATCTGCTCGGCGGGCTGGAACCGGCCGAGGCCGCCGCCTTCGAACAGCACCTGGCCGTCTGTGCGGACTGCCGGCAGGAACTGGACGAACTCGCCAGCCTCCCCGCGCTGCTCGACGCGGTCCCGGTGCCCGACGCCGTCGCACTCACCGCGGCGGCTGCGGCCGCCAGGGACCGTGCTCTTGTGCGGCAGGAACCCGTGCCGGTCCCGCGCAGGCTGCTCGACGAACTCGCCCGCCGGCGCCGGACGGTGCGGCGCCGGTGGATAGCGGCCGTGGGCGGCGCCGCCGCCGCATGCCTGGCGCTGGGGATCCTGGCCGGTCCGCTGCTGAACCAGCCGGCCAAGCCTGACGCAAGCTACTCTGTGACGGCGAGCAGCGGGCTGGAGGTCACGGTGGGACTCGCCAAGAAAACCTGGGGCACCGAACTGGCGGTGGACGCCCGCAGCCTGCCCGTCGACGGGACCCTCTCGCTGTGGGTGAAGGACCGCGACGGCGGCGAAGACCGCGCCTGCGCATGGACGGCCACGCCCACCGGAAAGGTCCGGATCACCGGGGCGACGCCGGTGCAATTGGCCAAGATCGCCAGCGTCGAGATGCGCAATGAGCAGCAACAGACTGTGGCCGTCATCGCCGTGCCGCAGGGTTAGCGGGGGCCGTTCCGGCATGGGCCCGGGCAGGTCACGCCCGGGTCCTGCAAGTCCGCGGGACCTACATCTTCGCGAGCTTGGCCCGCACCGCCATGTAGATGCCGTAGCAGATCAGGCCGACCCCGACGGCGGCCAGCAGATACACGCCGAACGGCTGTTCGCGCAGGGCTTTGAGGCTGCCGTCGAGCCCGGTTGACTCTTCCGGGTGGGCTTTCACGGTGGCGATGATGATGAGCAGGCCCACCAGCAGCAGAGCGAAGCCCTTGGCGGCGTAGCCCACGACGCCGACGACCGTCACCGCGGTACGCGCCTGCTTCTGGGACGGCATGCGCAGGTACTTGATGAAGGACTTCCGGAAGCCGCGGATCGCGTAGACGATCCCCGTGACGGCCACCGCGGCGCCGATGACAATCAGGAGTGCGACGCCGCCGGGCGCCTTCATCAGGTTGATGGTCAGATCGCTGGTTGACTGTCGGTGGTCGGCGTGTGCGCCGGTGGCGACCGAGGCCAGGGTGAGGGCAAACCCGGTGTACACCACGGCCTGCAGGCCGGCTTTGAGCTTCTTACCGACTTTCTTCTTGGTGGGCAGGTGCTCGAAGTCGAAGATGGCGTCGCTGGCCTGCCAGATGGCCAGCGCCACGCAGGCGGCAAACGAGGTCCAGAGCAGCACCGGCCCGGCCGGCTGCCCGGCGAGCTCTTCCACGGCGCCGCTGACGTCGGCCTGGCCCTGGCCGCCCATGGCGAGCCGGATTGCGACCAGCCCGATGAGGAAGTGCAGCAGTCCCGACACGGCGAACCCCGCCCGAGCCACTACTTCGAGCGGCTTGGAATTGGTGACTTCCTCGGCGACCTCGGCGGCGTCCTTCATTTCTTCTTTGATGATCGTTTCCTTAGTGCTCACTGGCGAGTCCCGTTCCGGAGCCCTGGCAGCTGCGGCAACCGAACTTCTTCCGTAATCGTGCCACGCGCAGAGGTTCAGGAACAGATTCCCGCGAGCCGGTTCTTCCTAGCGGCGGCGGTAGCTGAGATCGAAGATCAGGCGCCCGGCTTCGTGGGCCTTGTTCTCAAAGCTGGTGAGGATCCGGCCCTCAAACCGCGGCGCCCAGCCGCCGGTCCCGTCGACGCCTTCGTTGGGCCCGGTGTGTTCGGTGCTGACCGGCGCCCGGCCTTCCTTGACGGGCGCTCCGCCCACCCGGGATTCGACGCCGGACTCCCAGACCTGGGTCAGGGGGCTGTCCGCACCGGCGCGCTCACCCTCGTGCAGGTTCTCGAACTCCGCAGAGCCCGCCATGACCTCGCGGACGTGGACGGCGTAGTTGGACCAGTCGGTCGCGATCCGGAAGATGCCGCCGGGCCTGATGGCCCTGGCCGCGAGGTCGGCGAAGGCCGGCTGGATGAGGCGGCGCTTGTGGTGCCGGGACTTGTGCCACGGATCCGGAAAGAACACCCACAGTTCCGTGACGGAACCGGCAGGCAGCATGGTGGCGAGCACCTCGGGGGCGTTCGCCTCCACCACCCGGACGTTGCTCAGCTTGCGGCTGTTGATCTTGATCAGGGTGTTGGCCAGGCCGGGGGTGTAGACCTCCACGGCCAGGAAGTCCTTGTCCGGGTTTTCCTCGGCGGCGTGGCAGACGGCGTCGCCCAGCCCGGAACCGATCTCCACAATCAGCGGAGCCTTGCGGCCGAATTCGGCTTTGGCGTCGAAGACGTAGTCCGGGTGCACCGAGGTGTTGGCGACGTGGCGCGGGACCTCCACCGCCCAGCGGTCTGCGTGCTCCTCCCAGGCGGCCTGGCGGCGTCCCTGCAAGCGTGTGCCGCGGCGAACGAAGCTGACCGGACGGCCCCCGTACGTGCCGAACGAGGCCTGGCTGCCCGGGGTCACGGGGCGGGGCAACTGCGTCTCGTCCGGGACGCCGGGCTCCGAGGATTCCGGCGTGCCGGGGGATTCTGGGGATTCGCTCATCCTTTCCAGAATAGTGGAGACCCGCCTACCGAAGTGATCGGCAGGTTGGTCGGACAGTGACGACGGTGACACGGCAGCCGGCGAAGAGCCTGCCAGAATGGGGTCCGTGATTGTACCGAAAAGCTCCCAGGACCCGACTGCCAGCGGCATCGGGATCGACGACCGCCCTGGCCTGCTGGTGGATGCTGAGATCGACGACGTTCCCGCGGCGGAACCCACCCGGGTCGGCAGCCGCCGCGGCCTGGCCTACCTGGGCGTGTGCCTGGTCCTGATCGGGCTGAACCTCCGCACGGTGTTTTCGAGTTTCTCCGCGGTCCTGCCCGAGGTGACAGCCGACGCCGGGCTGCCAAGCTGGGCCGTCGTCGTCCTCACCACGGTGCCGGTGACCCTGCTTGGGGTCTTCGCCCCGCTCGCCCCTGTCCTGGCTCGCCGCTTCGGCGCCGAGCGGGTATTGCTCGGTGCCATGGCGGTTCTCACTGGAGGGCTGCTGCTGCGGCCGGTGGAGCTGCCGGGAGCCGGTCACCTGCCGGCCCTGTTCGCCGGAACCGCCGCGTGCGGCGCCGCGATTTCGCTCTGCAACGTGCTGCTGCCCGGCGTCGTCAAGCGCGACTTCCCACACCGCCTGGGCCTCATGGGAGGCCTCTACACCACGGCGATCTGCGCCTCGGCTGCCCTGGGTGCCGGCTTCACCTTCCCTGTTTTCCGGGCAACCGGGCAGTGGACAGCGGCGCTTTGGTTCTGGGCGCTGCCCGCCGGCGTCGTACTTCTGCTGTTCCTGCCGCTGGCCATCAGGCAGCGGCACGCCCGGCACCAGACTTCACACGGCGGCGTAAATGTGTGGCGCTCGGCGGTCGCGTGGCAGGTGACCCTCTTCATGGTCCTGCAGGCCATGATGTCCTTCAGCGTTTTCGCCTGGCTGGCCCCGATCCTGCGCGAACGGGGTGTGGACGGCGGCACGGCCGGCCTGATCGTCGCGGCCTCGATTGTGCTGCAGATGCTGGGCTCGCTGTTCGCGCCGGCGCTGGCCACACGGTTCCGGGACCAGCGCGCCATCAACACGGTGGTGGCCCTCATGACCGGGGGAGGGTTCGCGCTGAGCATCTTCGGTCCCACCGAATTCCTCTGGCTGTGGACCGGCTTGCTGGGCCTGGGCCAAGGCAGCCTGACCGCCGCCGCACTGACCCTGATCATGGTCCGTACCCGCGACGGGCACACCGCGTCCCACCTCTCCGGCATGATGCAGGGCGTGGGCTACGGGCTTGGCTCCAGCGGCACCCTCCTGGTCGGCCAGCTCCACCAGGCCACCGGATCCTTTGCCGCGGCGGGCGTCCTGTTCCTGCTGGTGGGCTCGCTGGCCGCCGTGTTCGGCTACAGGGCCGGGCGGGACCGCTTCGTCGGCGGCTGACCCAACTAGCTAGCAGCAGGGGCCGTTATGACGTCTCATAACGGCCCCTGCTGCTAGCCAGTTGGGTGCTGCCCCTGCTTTAGAGGGTGAGGTCCTTGCCCTTCGTTTCCGGGATGGTGAAGACGAACACCGCGGAGATGGCGAGCAGAAGCACGGCGTACACGTTGAACAGCTGCGGCATCTGCACGGTGGTGCCGAGCCACTGCTGCAGGTAGGGTGCGGTGCCGCCGAAGACCGCCACGCAGATCGAGTACGGGACTCCGACGCCCACGGTGCGGATGCTCGTGGGGAACAATTCGGCGTAGACGGCCGGCACAATCGCAGCGCTGGCGGCGATGAAGATCAGCATGACGGACATGCTGACGGCCAGCTGCCAGGCGGAATCCTTGAGCAGGGCGGTCATCGGGAAGTGCATGATGCCTGCGCCGATCGCACCGGCCCACAGCACCTTCTTCCGGCCGATGCGGTCCGCCAGTTTGCCCCAGAAGGGCAGCGCCGCGATGAATACGATATTGCCGATCACGCCGGCCCACAGGGCCTCGCCGCGGTCGATCTTCAGTGCGGTGGTGGCGTAGCTGGGGGCCACAACGCCCCAGATGTAGTAGATGACGGTCAGGCCGACTGTCAGGCCGATCACCTGAAGGGCCTGCTTGCGGTGGCGGACAATCTGCGGCCAGATCGGGGCGCGCTTCTCCGCCGAGGCTTCGCCCTCAAAGACGTCCGTTTCGTGCAGCCGGGACCGCATGATCAGCGCGTAGAGACCCATGGCCGCGCCGATCAGGAAGGGGACGCGCCAGCCCCACGCGTTCATGACTTCAGTGCTCAGGGTCATGTTGAGCACGGCACCCAGCAGGGTTCCGAACAGGATTCCCACCGTGCCGGAGGTGTAGATCAGGGTGGCCCAGTAGCCGCGGTGTTCCTTCGGCGCCATCTCGGACAGGTAGGTCTGCGACGACGGCAACTCCCCTCCGTGCGCCAGTCCCTGGACCAGGCGCGCCACCAGGAGGGTCAACGAGGCCCAGGCCCCCACCGCGGCGAAGGTCGGCGCGATGCCGATCATCAGGCTGCCCACCGACGCCAGCCCCACGGCCAGGGTCATGGAGGCCTTGCGGCCGATCCGGTCGCCGATCCAACCGAACAGGAAGCCGCCGAACGGGCGGGCAACGAAGCCGACGGCGAAAATCGCCAGCGTGGACAGCACCGCGGACGCAGGGTCCGACTTGCTGAAAAGCTGGCTGGCGATGAACGGCGTGAACGTGGCGTAGATGGCCCAGTCGTACCATTCAACGGCGTTGCCGATGCCGGTGCCGATGATCGTCTTGCGGGTGGATGTCCGGGTTGCCGGCGTCGTGGACGCGGTTGTAATCATGGTCTTCTCCCTCGGGGGTGGGGCTAGGAAAGGGTGGAGGCGGCGACAGGGGCGGCCGCGGCGGGAGCGTGTGCTGCCGTAAGCGCGGCCAGCCTCGATATGGCGAGCTCCGCGTAGAGTGCGGCGCCGTCAGCCAGCACGCCGTCGTCGAACGTGGCGTACGGGGAGTGATTGAACGCGGACGCGGCGGGGTCGGCGTCGCGGGGGACGGCGCTGAGGCCGATGAACGTGCCGGGGACCTCGGCGAGCACCCTGGAGAAGTCCTCGGAGCCGCTCAGCGGGGTGGCCCAGCGGGCGAGCCGGGAATCGCCGAACAGGCCCTCAATGACGTTCTCCGCGGTGTGCGTTTCGTCCTCGTCCGTGATGGTGAGCGGGTACTCCTGCTGGTAGTCGACGTCGACGTCGAGGCCGTGCGCCGCTGCGATGCCCTTCAGCAGGCGCGGCACGGCGTCCATCATCTTCTGCCGGGATTCCTCGGAGAAGGTCCTGATGGTGGCCTCGATGCGTGCGGTTTCCGGGATGATGTTGCGCTTGGTGCCGGCCTGGAGGACCCCGACCGAGAGGACGACGGGATCGAACATGTTGAACTGGCGGGTGACCATGACCTGGAGGGCGGTGACCATCTCGGCGGCCGCCGTCACGGGGTCCTTGGCCGAATGCGGGGCCGAACCGTGGCCACCGGCGCCGAGCACCGTGACCACCAGCCCGTCGGACGAGCTGAGCATGACGCCGGGTTTGGTGCAGAAGGTGCCGTGCGGTTCGAGGGCGGAAAAGACGTGCATGCCGTAGGCGGCGTCCACGCGCCGGCCGGCGGCATCCAGCACGCCTTCGCGGATCATGTGGCTGGCGCCGTCGAAGCCTTCCTCGCCGGGCTGGAACATCAGGACGACGTCGCCGGCCAGCCGGTGCCGGCGTTCGGCCAGGAGGGTGGCGGCCCCTGCCAGCATGGACGTGTGGAGGTCATGGCCGCAGGCGTGCATGGCGCCGTCGATCCTGGACGTGTAGTCCACGCCCGTCTTCTCCTGTACCGGCAGGCCGTCCATGTCCGCGCGGAGAAGGACGGCCGGGCTGTGGTCCGTGCCGGCTCCGGGAGCCTGGCCGCGCAGCACCGCGGTGACCGACGTCGTGCCCTGGCCCAGGGTGATCTCGTAGCCGAGCCCGTCGAGCGCCTTCAGCACTTTCTCCTGGGTCCGCGGGAGCTCCAGGCCGATCTCGGGCTCCCGGTGCAGCTCATGGCGGAACCGGGCCAGGTCCGCCTGCATTTCCCGGGCGTCTGCGGTGATCGGCACGTTTTCTCCTTGCTTGTCGTTTGACGAAATCGCTTGATTGACGAATTGGTTTTGTCGCTGCGGCTTGGTTCGGGTCCGCTGAGGACCGCCTGCGTCTATTCTGAAGTGACACGGTTCACATGCGGCTAAAGGCCTGAAAAAATGCAAAAACAGGCTGGAGTCGCAGTTTTCGTGCACAAATGAGGGGAAGAATAATGGAACTCAGCGAGGACGACCTCGCCCTGATCAACGTCCTGCAGATCGCTCCGCGGCTGAGCTGGGCGGATGCCGCGGAGGTGCTGGGCGCCCACGCCACCACCCTCGCCGCCCGCTGGGAACGGCTGCGGGCCTCAGGCGTCTCCTGGGTCACCGCCCACCTGATCGGCGACCCGCACCAGATGTGCCTGGCGTTCGTCGCCGTGGATTGCGAAATGAACCGGCGCGAGGACGTCACCGCCAGGCTCGCCGAGATGCCGGAAATCGTCACGGTAGAAGAGGCAGCCAGCAACCGGGACCTCATGCTGACCGTCATTACGCCCTCCCTGGACGACTTCAGCCTGAAGGTCATCTCGCAGCTGAAGGAGATCGACGGCCTCGTCAAATACCAGACCGCACTGTGCACCAGGCTGCACGCCAGCGGCGGCTCCTGGCGGCTCAACGTGCTGAGCCGCGCACAGCAGGCCGCCGTGCGGGCATTGGCCGGCGCCGAGACCGCCGGAGCCGCCCAGGCCGCCGCCCTCGGACCGTTGCCGGAAAGCCACCTGGCGCTCCTGCCGTTCCTGGCCAGGGACGGACGCGCCACGGCGGCCGACATTGCCCGCGGTCTGGGACGGCACCCTGCCACCGTGCAGCGGCAGCTCAACCGGGTGCTCGCCAGCGGCATCCTGTCATTCCGGTGCGAGGTAGCTCAGAAGTTCTCGGCTTTCCCCGTGACCTGCCAGTGGTTCGTCAACGTCCCCGCCGGCCGGCATGAGGCAGCCGCGGCCGAGCTGAAGACCATGCGGAACGTGAGGCTCAGCGCCTCCACCACAGGTCTCACGAACTTCGTGATCATCATGTGGCTGCAATCCCTGGCCGACGTCATGACGATCGAGCTGGCGTTGCAGCAGAAGGTGCCCGGGATCGAGCTCGTGGAAAGCGTCGTCATGCTGAGCACCGTGAAACGCGTGGGGTGGATGCTGAATCCTGACTCGCGGGCGAGCGGCGCCGTCGTGGTCCCGGCCCAGGGGCTCGATGCGGCCGGCTGACCGGCCGGACGGCCGGTGCCGGGGCGCGCAGCTGATGTGCGCGGGGTGCCGCTCTTGTAGGCTGTGGCACGTGCCACGAACCGACCCACACGATAGTCAGAAACTCAGTCGGAACTCCAGCCAGAAACCTAGTCGGAACTCCAGCCGGAACCCCAGCCAGGAATCCGTCCCGGAATCAGCCGGCATCTTCCACCGCAGCTACCTGCTGGTGACGCTCGGTGCCTGCGCGCTGGTGTTCCTGGCGGCCTTCGAGTCCCTTGCGGTGACCACCATCATGCCGCTCGTCAGCCGGGAACTGGACGGCGCAAGCCTCTACGCGTTGGCCTTTGCCGGGCCGCTGGCCACCGGGGTGATCGGTATGGTGGCCGCCGGCAGCTGGTCCGACCGCAAAGGACCCGTGGCGCCGCTCCTGGCCGCGGTGGGCATGTTCGTGCTGGGCCTGCTCATCGCCGGTACCGCCGGGACCATGCCGGTTCTCGTGTCCGGCCGGCTTGTCCAGGGACTGGGCGGGGGTGCGCTCACGGTGGCCCTCTACGTGGTCATCGCCCGGGTCTACCCGCCAGTGCTGCATCCGAAGATCTTCGCCGCCTTTTCCGCGGCCTGGGTCATCCCGTCCCTGGTGGGCCCGTTCGCTGCCGGCGTCGTGGCGCAAGTGGCCGGCTGGCAGTGGGTTTTCCTCGGCGTGGTGGGACTCGTGGTCCCGGCCCTGCTCCTGACGGTGCCGGCCCTGCGCGGCCTGCACGGAACCCCGGCCCGGGGCACGGGAGGTGCCGCCGCCGCGCCAGCCCCAGGGGCGGCAGGCGGTGAGGCGGCAGCCCTCGAGACTGCCGGGGGTGCCCGTCCGCCGGGCGGTCCGGCCAAGTTGGCGTTGGCAGCCTTGGCAGCGCTCGCCGTGCTGGGCCTGAACCTGTCCGCCGAGGTCCAGGGGGCCGGCGGCGTGCTGGCGGCGGCCGCCGTCGCCGTCGCACTTGTGGCCGTCCGTCCCCTTATGCCGCGCGGAACCCTGACCGCCCGGCGCGGCCTGCCGAGCGTCATCCTCACCCGCGGGCTCGCGTCCGCCGCATTCTTCGGCGCCGAGGTCTATCTGCCGTACCTGCTCGTGGAACGCTATGCCTTCGCCCCCACTTTTGCGGGCCTCACGCTCACCGGCGGTGCCATCGCCTGGGCGGCGGCCTCGGCCATCCAGGGCAGGCTGGGAACCCGGCTGGAGCACCGGCGGGCGGTGCGGATCGGCTCGGCCCTGGTCCTCGGTGCCGTTGTCCTGGCGTTCGTGACGACGGTACTGGCCTGGCCGGCCGCTGTCGCGATCGGGGGCTGGATCCTCGCCGGGGGCGGCATGGGGCTGATGTATCCGCGCCTGAGCGTCATGACTCTGGCCCTCTCCACCAGGGACACGGAGGGATTCAACAGCTCGGCCATGTCCATCTCGGATTCGCTCGGCGGCGCCCTGGCCCTCGCCGGCACGGGAGTCGTCTTTGCCGCGTTCTCGACGACGGCGTCGACGGCGACAACGGCGGCGTCGTTCGCCGGAGTCTTCGCGCTGACGGCGGTGATCGGCGTCGCCGCCGTGGCTGTCGCGCCGCGCGTCGCCGTCGTCCCGGCTGCCCTCAGGACACGGGAGTAAAGGCACCGCAGGCGATCGCACGATCAAGGGCAAGGAGCCCCGGCCGGAAGAATCCGGACGGGGCTCCTGCACGTCCCGTCACGGCGTGTCCGTGCCGGGGTGTCTCTGTCGAGGCTTAGCGGAGGCTCAGGGGTCAGACGGTGGTGCGGACGACTTCCTCCGAGCGGACGGCCTGCCATTCCACAATCCGCGCCTGCTGCAGCGGTGTCTTCCGGTTGAAGTGCCAGGCGGCGCCCAGCAGCAGGAACCAGATGGGGGCCACGAAGAGTGCCAGGCGGGTGTCATCGGCCTGTGCCAGCGCGACGAGCATGAAGACGAAGAACGCGAGGACCACGTACGGCATGAAGGCGGAGCCGGGCATCTTGAACTTCGACGCCGCGTGCAGGGCCGGCCGGCGGCGGCGGAAGACGATGTAGCTGACCAGGATCATGGACCACACGAACATGGTCAGCACGGACGCCACGGAGGTGACGATGGTGAACGCGCCGATCACGGAGTCGCCGGCGTAGAGCAGGACGAGTCCGGCCAGCAGGAAGATGCAGGAGAACAGCAGCGCGTTCTGCGGGACCTTGCGGCTGCTCAGCTTGCCGAAGGCCTTCGGCGCGTTCCCGTCCTGGGCCAGGCCGTAGATCATGCGGGAGGTGGAGTAGATCCCGGAGTTGGCGCTGGAGGCCGCGGAGGTCAGAACCACGAGGTTGATGACGACGGCGGCGATCCCCAGCCCGGCGAGGGTGAACATGCCGATGAACGGGCTGCTGGCGGGATCGATGGTGCGCCACGGGTTGACGGCCATGATGACTACCAGGGCGCCGACGTAGAAGAGCAGGACGCGGACCGGGATGGAGTTGATGGCACGCGGCAGGTTCTTCTCCGGGTCCTTGGTCTCGGCGGCGGCAGTGCCCACCAGTTCGATGCCGGCGAAGGCGAAGATCGCGATCTGGAAACCGAGGATAAAGCCGAACATGCCGTGCGGGAACATGCCGCCGTCGTTCCACATGTTCGCGAGGTTGGCTACCGCGCCGTTGGGGGACGTGAAGTGGGTGGCGATCATGATCGCGCCGGTGGCGATCAGGGCCACGATGGCTACGACCTTGATGATGGCAAACCAGAACTCCGCTTCACCGAACGCCTTCACGGTGGGGAGGTTCAGGAGGACCAGCACCACGGGGGTGAGCAGCGCCGGGATCCACAGGGGGGTGCCGGGCGCGAGCTTGTCCACGTAGCCGGAAATGGCGACGATGTCCGCCACCCCGGTGACAACCCAGAAGAACCAGTAGGACCAGCCGGTGAAGAAGCCGGCCCAGGGACCCAGGAGGTCGCCGGCGAAGTCACTGAAGGATTTGTAGTTCAGGTTGGAGAGCAGGATCTCGCCCATGGCCCGCATGACGAAAAACAGCATGAAGCCGATGATCATGTAGACGAAAATCACGGACGGGCCGGCGAGGGAGATGGTCTTGCCGGACCCCATGAACAGGCCGGTGCCAATGGCGCCGCCGATGGCGAGCAGTTGGATGTGTCGGTTGCCCAGGGCACGGGCGAGGTGCGGCTCGCGGCTCCCGGCGGATGCGCCGTGGGCGGAGACGGCGGTTCCAGCAATTTCAGATGGTGCAATGTCGGATTCTGCAGTGGCCGGAGCGGCCGTGGTGATGCGTTCAGACATGAGGCTTCTTCCTTGTCACAGGCGGTCGCAGCGGGCGGGGGTTCCGCGATGCGGTCCGCACGGATCCGTCAGAGTGTGACGGAGGTAACAGTTTTGGCGGGTAGATCAAGATTAGGGCCGGTATTTGGCGGTCCCTGTTGCCGCGGCGGCCCGCGTAGGTGAACCAGCCGGTCGGTGATACGTCGTGCTGATGCCCGCCGCACGGAGGTCCGGCACGGTGCCGGAATGGGCCTGGAACCCGCGTCCTTCCCGGGCTTTGGGGGAAGAAGCGACGCTGGCGCAGCTGTCCGTCGCGGCCGCTGACGCCGCTCTTCCGCCACTCACCCATTCGCGGGCGCCTTCGACAACTGTCGAACATCTTAGCCTCAGTTGTCGTCCGCTGTCTTTTGTCACATTTTTGAGCCGCGAAGGCGGCTCCGCCGGCGCCTGCAGCCTAGTGGGTGACGCTTTGGTCGCCGCCGATGTGGACGATGGCGACCTCGACAGACACGGGCTGCGGGCTGAAATGCCGCCGCACCGCGGCGGCCACCGCCCGGGCCACGTCCGGCGCCGGGTACGCCCTGCTCACTCCGATGCGCGCCTTGACCGTCGTTACCACTGTGCCGGTGCCGGACTCGGTGACGTCCACCGGAGAAGGTGTTGCTGCGCCCGCGGCGGACCGGGCCGCCCCCGCAATCGTCTGCCACAGCGGACGTGCCGGATATACCGTCGTCACGCCGTCGACCGCCAGGATGACCTCCTGGAGTTGTGCCGGCGGCGACGCTGCGGAGAACGCTGCGGGAGCGAGCACTCCGGAAGAGCGCGCTGCGGCGGGTGGCGCCACGGGTGTTCCGTTCCCGGGAAGCAAGGGCTCGGTCATGGCTCCTCCTGTGGAGTCGGCGGGCCTCCGGGCCCGGGGGGCTGCTCCGGATGCTGGGGTTCAGGGTTCAGGGGCCCCGGCTTTCCGGGCTCCAGGACGTCGGTGATGGTGACGTCGATCGCCGTGATGTTCAGTTCGGTCTGCCGGGCAAGGGCCGCGGCCAACTTCCAGCGCAGGGTGGCGGCACGGTCCTCCAGCGGATGCCCGTACACCACGGCGAGGTCGACGCCCACGGTGATGGGCGCCCCGGGCCGGGTGACGTCCCCGTACAGGCGGCATTTTCCGGCGGCGGTGCCGGGAAGCGCATCCGCCACGGAGCGGATGAGTGCCGAAATTGAGCCCTCCGTCTCGGTGAGGACGTCCTCGGGTGAGTCGGAGCGCAGGGGAATGCTCCGGCCCGGCCGCAGTTCCAGGCGCAGGTTGCCCAGGATGGTCTTCATCCAGTCATCGCTTCCGCTGCCGGCGGCGGCGGTGTCGGCGTCGAGCAATTCATGGCCCAGGGCCGAGAGGCTTCGCAGGGATGCCAGTCCGGACTGGCATTCGGGACAGTCCGCGAGGTGGCCGGGATCGCCGATCCGTCCGGTGTCCAGGTATTCGCTCAGGTCTGCGAGGCTGTGCCCGCAGCCGAGAATGTCGCCGGGAGAGCTCATCGCCAGTCCTCCATTTCGCGGGCCAGGGTGATGCGTGCCCGGGCAAGGCGGCCGCGGACACTGGCAGTGCTGATGTTCAGGGTTTGCGCAATTTCCTCATAGCTTTGGTCATTGAACTGCTTCAGCACCCAGCAGCGGCGCTGCTCCTCGGGCAGGGCGGCGAGGGCGGCCTTGAGGGCATCCAGTCGGGAACCGTTCAGGGCGGCGCTTTCCGGATGGTCCTGGTGAGCGGTCCCCGCGCCGGCCTCTACCCTATGGTCCAGATCCCCGATGTTGGAATGGTTTCTCCGCTTGCGCAGGTGGTCAATGCTGCGATTGCCGGTAATGCGCAGCAGCCAGCTCTTCACTGCGTCGCCGTCGCGCAGGGTATCGAGCTGTTTCCAGGCCTGCATGAGCGATTCCTGCACGACGTCGTCGGCGTCGGCGAGGGAGCCGGTCAGGCGGCGGGCGCAGGCCCGCATGAGGGGGCCGTGCCGGCGGGCCAGCGCCTCAAAGGCTGCCGTGTCGCCGTCGGCGGCCCGTCCGGCCAGTAATGCGTCCGGTACGAGGTCCAATTGATGTGGCGCCGAGGGTGAACCAGTCACGAGTCTGTCGCTTTCCTCTGCTTCCATAACGGGCCTTCCGAGCGGGGCTTTCAGTGCCCGCCAGCCCGGGGCCCGGGCTGCTTGCTGCGGTCCGGGAATCCCTGCCCTGGGCGGGGCCTCCCGGACCGCAGAGTCGTTGCACGGCGTCCGGCCCTATTCTTTGCTGAAGCCTTCCTTGAGCTTCCGCGCGGCGTCCTTGAGGTTTTCTCCGATGTCGGCGGCGGCGTCCTTGACCCGCTCGCCGGCCTCCTGCAGCTTGGCGCGGGCCTGCTCCTGCTGGCCTTCGCGCTTGAGGTCCTCGTTGCCCGTCAGCCTGCCGGCACCTTCTTTGGCCGCACCGATGTGGTGGATGACCGTGTTGTTGACCTTGTCGTCGGTTCCCATGATGTTCCCTTTTCTGTCATTGCTAGGCGACGCAGTAGAGCCGTAGGTCCGCCCGGGCTAGCGGGCGCGATCAGGTCCAGCCACCTTGGTCCTGGTGCCACTGGTGATTCGGACCAGAACCGGAAGCGGATGGCCCAGCAACGCGTCGATACCCTGGGCCAGTTCCTTTGCGGTATCCGCGATCTCCCGGGGGATGCTCCCCGCCGGGCCTGAAGCCGCAGCCGGAGTCCCGTTTTGCCCCTGGATTCCCAGGACGAGACCGATGCCCCGAGCACCAGGCGGTTGCCCTCGAGTGCTTGCTTGACGGCCGCCGCGATGAGCCCGGTTTCGACCACGGTGGTGCCGCGGTCGCCGTCGACCCCCCGTCCGACCCTGGGTGTCCGGCCGCCGCCCTGCGATGCCAGCCAGGCGATGCTCAGCCCGGCCGCCAAGACGAGCACGGCGACTCCCGCCACGGCCCGCCAAGAGCGGGCCGGGACCGGAATCGGTGCCGAGGGGAGGAAACTTCCGGCATGGTCCATGAGGGACGATCCCCTGGCCGCCCAGGTGGCCGCAACGCCAGGCATCATCCCGGCAGCGGCCGTTGCCGCCCCGGCTGCGAGCAGCCCGAGCCCGGCCAGCGCCAGCAGGATCCGGCTCCCTGGCGCCGTCATAAGTGAGACGGGTCCGGAGCGGACTTCCTCACGGTCGAATCGGAGCGAGCTGCATCACGTGAGGTTTGGGGTAGGTCACGCTATTGGGCGGCCAGCCGGGTGGCGCGCAGTACGGCGTCCGTGAGCGACGCAGCCTCGCCCTCGGGGCCGATGACGCTGCGATGCCGGCTGTCGAGGACTTCCAGGCGCCATTGGGGCTCCTCGATCCGGAGCTCATGTGCAAGCTCCTCGGCGGTGAAGAACTTCTCTGGCGTATGGTGCCCGCCCCACGGCGGCAGGCCGTCGGGGTGGTGGCCGACGATCAGCAGGGTGCCGCCGGTGCGCACCGCGGCCGCGGCGAGCTGCAGCGCCTGTTGCCACGGCATCTGGGTGGAGTGCAGGAACTGGGCCGTGACGAGGTCGAACAACCGGTCCGGGACCCAAGTGGCCAGATCCTGCTGCACCCACTCGATCTTGGCCGACTGACCCCGTTCCTGGGCGTGGGCGGCCGCGCGTTCAAGGGCGACGGCCGAGACGTCCAAGGCGGTCACGGTCCAGCCGCGGGCCGCTAGCCAAATGGCGTCCGCGCCCTCGCCGCAGCCCAAATCCAAGGCCTGGCCGGGACTCAGATGCGCAACCTCCGCGATCAGCTGTGGATTCGGCTGCCCGCTCCACATCCGCGGGCGGCTGCTGTACTTTTCGTCCCACATCCGGGCGGTGCTGACCGGCTCCGCAGGATCGGCGTGATGCTCGTGGCTGTGTTCCGTCATGGTTTCCCCTCATCGTGGTGGGCGGCCGGGTTATGAAGGCCGTCTTCCGATTGGCTGTTTGCCTGCGCTCCGGTCTCCTGCGCTCCGGTCTCCTGTGGGCTGTGCCCGACGGCGGCAGGTACGACCGCGGTGACGAACCCGGCCGGCGCGGACCGCCGTCGGGTCTCCCGGCCGAAATTCCTGTGTTCCTCAAGGACCAGCCCGAAGGACGCGACAAAGTCCGCGGCACTCTTCCTGGCCGGGGGTGTGTTGTCGATGCCGAAGGTCAGGGGCTCGCCGACAAAATTCGTCGCCGCCCGGGCGTACCTCATGTACGGCGACCGCGAGGCGACGATTTCCCGGGAGAAGTAGTCAAAGGCCAGGACGCTGCCGGGGGCGGTCCGTGCAATCCTGCGCAGTGTCGCCTCGACGGAGGCCCGGTCCAGGTACATGGTCACCGCCTCCCAGAGGAAGAACGTGGGCCTGCCGGGGTCAAACCCCGCGGCCACCAACTTCTCCATCCAGTCCTCGGTCTCGAAATCGGCGGACACATAGGTCGCCAGGTTTGTGGGCAGGCCAGCCTTTTCGAGCATTGCGATCTTGTGGGCCTGGGTCCGGGGCATATCGATTTCAAAGTAGCGCACGCGGTTCTCCGGTGACAGCCTGAACGCCCGGGTGTCGAATCCCGCCCCAAGGACCACGAGCTGGTCCACGCCGGCAAGATGCCGCTGGATGGCGGCGTCGTAGTAACTGGTGCGCGCTGTCGACTGGTGGTGCACCGGTGCGTGCCCCCGGTAGGGATAGCGGTAGATCCTGGGAACGTAGCCCGTTAGCAGGTGGCCCACCAGGGTGGGTGCCGTCTCCAGCCGGACCCCTTCCTGGGACACATTCGGCATGACCGCCATGAGCCGGTCCGCAGGGTCATCCAGCCTCGTCTGCAGCCGGTGCTGCATACAGCGGGTGTAGAGGGAGGCGAACACGGTGGCCGAAACGCCCGTCCGCCGGCTGTACGCGAGCATTCGGGGGACTGTCGCGACGTAGGCCGCCACCCCTAGGGGAAGCAGGGCCAGTTGGATGACCCGAAAGGTTCCAGCGGCAACTATTCCCGGCATCGTTGCCCGTCTCCTCTCGCCGCCCCATCCGCCCACCATGCTCCTCCGGGACGGAACCGGGGTCAATAACGGCGGCGGCAACAACGACGGCCTCAACCAACGACGGCCTCAACCAACGACGGCGGTAACTAGCGACGGCGGTCAGCGGCTGCCTTGGCGCACAGCCCTGCGGACACATGGAAATCACGCTCCGGAAACCATTCCGAAACCTCCATCGTGAATGCTGGGCACAGGACGTTGGACCGCTGGGGAAGGCACTGATCATGGACGTTGAAGAAGCACGGCACATCCGCAGCTCAAGTGAGCTGAACGTGGGGGACGAGATCGAGGCCTGGCACAACGGCAAACTCTTCCATCGGGGCACGGTAACGCAGACGGTCACGGCCGTGGACCTGTTCTGGATCCTGGACTCCCGGACGGGGACGCGCCGCCTGATCGACGCCGAGGCGCTCATTATCCTGCGGGCAGCGGACCAGGGCACGGCCAAGGCGGCGTCCCGGGCAGCCGCCCGCACGCCCGCCCAGCCGTCCCACATGCCGCTGTTCCAAGCGCCCAGCCTGGCCGGCTAGGAGCTGCACCAAGGTCACGGAAACGGGATCCGACCCGGACGGATGCTAGACTGGTGAAACTTGATGTGCAGTGATGCCTACTCATATTCGGTTGACCGGCTTCGGTCCATCAACCGGATCTCCTGCCGGGTTCCTTCGGGGCCCGCCCGCAGGGAGTGGGTTTTTTCATGTGAGAGGCACATCCTGCGTCGATGAACGCGTTCCATTTGGTCCTGGCCGCCGCTAGCTGAAGTTTGGCAGCAGCCCGGTTGACCACCTGACTTTTCTTCGGCGAACCCCTGAGCCAACCGGCGCCGGGGGCCGATATCCGCATGGATACCGCCTGAAAGACCCTGAACTTATGACTACTTTTGCTGCCCTCGGCACGCCCAAGGCCCTCGCTGACACCCTCACCGCGCAGGGGATCGTTGAACCGTTCCCCATTCAGGTCAAGACCCTCCCGGACACCCTGGCCGGACGCGACGTTCTGGGCCGCGGCCGCACCGGCTCCGGCAAGACCATCGCATTCGCCATCCCGCTCGTGGCACGACTCGCCGAGCGCGAAGCCAAGCACTTCCGCAAGCCAGGCCGCCCGATGGGCCTGGTCCTCGCACCGACCCGCGAGCTGGCCACCCAGATCAACGCGACCATCGAGCCGATGGCCAAGGCCATGGGCCTGAACACCACCGTGATCTACGGCGGCATCTCCCAGGCCCGCCAGGAAAAGGCCCTCCGTGCCGGCGTCGACATCGTCATCGCCTGCCCGGGCCGCCTGGAGGACCTGATCCGCCAGCGCATCCTGACCCTCGAGGGTGTCGAGATCACCGTCCTGGACGAGGCCGACCACATGGCCGACCTCGGCTTCCTGCCGGTCGTCAAGAAGCTCATGGACATGACCCCCAGCCAGGGCCAACGCCTGCTGTTCTCCGCCACCCTGGACAACGGCGTGGACAAGATCGTCCAGCGTTACCTCTCCAACCCGCTGACCCACGCGGTAGATGAATCACAGGCCGCGGTGACCACCATGGAACACCACGTGCTCGTGGTCAACGACCAGACCGTCAAGAAGCAGCTGATTGTCGAGCTCGCCTCGGGTGCCGGCCGCCGGGTGCTCTTCCTGCGCACCAAGCACCACGCCCGCAAGCTGGCCAAGACCCTGACCGACGCCGGCATCCCCGCCGTCGACCTTCACGGCAACCTCTCGCAGAACGCCCGTGACCGCAACCTGGCCGAGTTCTCCTCCGGCGAGGTCCGCGTCCTGGTCGCCACCGACGTCGCCGCCCGCGGTGTCCACGTCGACGACGTCGAGCTCGTCATCCACGTGGATCCGCCCACGGAGCACAAGGCGTACCTGCACCGTTCAGGCCGTACGGCCCGCGCGGGCTCCGACGGCACCGTCGTCACGCTGACCCTGCCGGAGCAGCAGTCCGACGTCAAGAAGCTCATGAAGGCTGCCGGCGTCGAGGTTAACTTCGAGCGCGTTACCGCCAACTCGCCGCTGGTGGCCGAGCTCGTGGGTGAGATGGCGGACAAGATCGATCCCCGCACCCGTGCCGCGCTGCTGGCCGCCAAGGCCGCCCAGCACGGCGGCGGCACGTCGACCGGCGCCAACGCCGAGCGCAAGCGCGCCCGTCGCACCACCCAGGCTGCACCCACTGCGGGTGGCCGGGGCGGCCGTGGCGGACGCGGACGCGTCGGAGCCGAGGCTCCCCGCACCGATCTGCCGCGTGCCGAGCGCCGCGCCGTCGCCTATGAAGGCCAGGCCGCTGCCCGGAACGCCGCTGAGCGCGTCGCGGAGAAGAACCAGGACCGCGCCGACGCCGAGCGCGCCGAGCGCCGGAATGCGCGTGGCCGTGGCCGCGTGACTGCTTACGGGCACCACAACGATGTCCCGGCCGCCGGCGGACGTGCCGCTGCAGGCCGCGGTTCGGACGGACGCGCCGCAGAAGGACGCAGCGACGCCCGGGGCGCTTCGGCTCCCCGCAGCGGTGCCCCCCGGACCGGCGGTGCTCCCCGCACGAGTGGCGCTCCCCGCACGGGGGCTTCGGCTGGCGGCCAGCGCAGCGGACGTCCGGCAACGGGCCAGCGTGCCGCTGCCGGTGCCAAGTCCGGCGCGAACTCGGCGGTCTGGTCCTCCAATACCGGCGGCACCTCCGGCGGATCCTACACAGGCGGCGGCAACGGCCGCTCCAGCGAGGGCCGTCCGGCACGCAGCGGCGGCCCCCGCCGTGCGTCCGCCCCGGCGTCGAACGAACGCCGCAGCCGCTAACAAGCCCGCTTAACCACCATCGAGTGCTCCGTAAGTGCCCTTTAGAAGGTTCATAAGGGCTGTTCTGGAGCACTCGATGAGGTTTCTGGCTTTACCAGCCGCGGACGCGCCACTCTTCCAGATGCGGGCGTTCCGCGCCCAGGGTGGTCGGCTTCCCGTGGCCCGGGTGCACCACGGTGTCATCCGGATACACGTCGAACAGCCGCTCACTCACATCGGTGATCAGCTGGGCAAACCGCTCCGGATCATTCTGGGTATTGCCCACGCCGCCGGGAAACAGCGAGTCTCCAGAGAAAATGTGAGCCGGGCCGTCCGGGTCCTGGTACACCAGGGCCACCGAGCCCGGCGTATGTCCCCGCAGATGGACCGCGGTTACGTCGAACCCGTCGAAGTTGCCGACGTCGCCGTGGTCCAGCAGCACATCGACCTTCACCGGCAGTTCGGGGGCGTCATCCGTCCCGGCCGCCGTCTTGGCCCCGGTTGCTTCCACCAGTCCCTGCAGCGCACGGACATGATCCCAGTGCTGGTGGGTGGTGGCAATCAGCTCCAGCTTCGGCGTCGCGGATGTATCCGCGGCGGCGTCCGCGAGCAGCCCCTGGATGGCGGCCAGATCATCGGCCGCATCGATCAGGAGCTGCGCGCCGGACGCCTTGGCCGTGAGCAGATACACGTTGTTGTCCATCTCGCTGACCGAAATCCGGCGGATGGTGATGTCACGTAGCGAGTGAATGAGTGAGTCCATGGGCTTCAGTCTAGGACGCGCTATTCCCGGCCCTGGGACACCCAGCTGGGGTCTGCGGAACGGGAGCCGACGACGACGTCCGCGGCGGCTTCCAGCGTCTCACGTTGCGCCGGCGTGAGGTCCAACGACAAGGCGCCGAGGTTCTCATCGATCCGGTCTGCCTTGCGCGTGCCGGGGATGGGGACCACCGGCAGCCCGAGCTTCCGGCCCTGGGCCAGGAGCCAGGCCAGCGCCACTTGCGCCGGCGTTGCCGGTTTCCCGGACACGGAGAGCTCAGCGGCGACGGCCCGTACTGCGTCCACCACGTCCTGGTTTGCCGCGGCAGCGTCCTGGGCGAAGCGGGGGATGTTGCGGCGGAAGTCGTTGCTGCCCAGCGCCGAGGCGTCCACGGTGCCGGTGAGGAATCCCCGGCCCAGCGGCGAGTAGGGCACGAAGCCCACCCCGAGCCCGGCCGCGGTAGGAACAACGTTGCGTTCCACATCGCGGCTCCAGATGGACCATTCGCTCTGGACAGCCGCGATCGGGTGGACGCTGTTGGCTTCGCGTAGCTCCTCTGCCGTCACTTCGGACAGGCCCAGGTGCCGCACCTTGCCGGCCTGCACAAGCTCCGCCATGGCCTCCACGGTTTCCACAATCGGAACGCGGGGGTCACGGCGGTGCATGTAGTACAGGTCGATGGTGTCGGTGCCGAGCCGCTGCAGGCTGCGATCCACCGCCTGTTTCACGTAGGCCGCATCGCCGCGGATATCCGTGTAGCCGGCCGACGGGGTCCCGACCAGGCCGAATTTGGTGGCCAGCTGGACGTCGTCCCGCCGCTCCTTGAGCAGCCGCCCGATCAGCTCCTCGTTGCTGCCACCGCCGTAGATGTCCGCCGTGTCGAGGAACGTGACGCCGGCGTCGACCGCGTGGTGCAGGGTTTTCAGGGCCTCGGCCGGGTCCACATCACCGTAGACAGGGGTCAGGGCCATGCCGCCGAACCCCAGGGGGCTGACCGCGAGGCCGTCGCCGAGCTGGACTTGTGGTGCCGTCACCTGGGTCTCCATTCGCACTGTGAGTGGTTCCGTCCTTGCCAAGAACCCCTGAGCGCGCGCGGCTATTCCGGGCCCCGCGGGAGGGACTTCCCCACCTTTGACGCTGGCGGGGCCAGGACGACGGCGCGTCCCGGGGACCCGCCGTCGTCCTGCCTTAGACGTGGGGGGATTCCGCGGGGGACGGTGACCGCTTAGCTTCCGGGGCTGCCGTGTCCCCGGCCGGCAGCAGTTTCAGTCCCGCCGCGCAGCCGACAATCCCGGCGATGAACACCAGCTTGAGCGGACTGGCCGGTTCGACTCCGGTGGCCATCGCCCAGCCGACCGTCAGCGCCGCGCCGATCCCCACCCAGACCGCGTAGGCGGTGCCGAGCGGGATGCGCTTCACAGCCGTGCCGAGCCCCAGCATGCTGAGAGTGGCCGTCACCGCGAACACGAGCGTGGGCAACGGCCGGCTGAACCCGTCGGACAGTCCCAGGGCCGTCGCCCAGACCGCCTCCAGCACGGCGGAAGCGAGCAGGATCAGCCAGGCAGCTAGTGATCCCGGTGCCCTTTTCGCGCTCATTTTCACGCCACCAGCTTCAGGCCGACGACGCTCGCGGCAATCCCGCCGAGCAGCAGGAGGCGGCCCGCCGTCGGGCGTTCAACCTTGGTGATGATGGCGTATGCGGAGGTAAGTACCACCCCGACCCCGACCCAGACGGCGTAGCCGGTGCCGGTCGGGATGGACTGCAGGGCGACGGCAAGGCCCCCGGTGCTGGCGAGGACGGCGACGAGGAAGACGAAAGCCGGGACCAGCCGGCGGCGGCCCTTGGCCTGCGAGGTGCGGTGCAGGGCGGCGGCCCAGACGGCCTCCAGCGCCCCGGAAAGGATGAGTATTAGCCACGACATGACAGCTCCTGTGGCCAGTCTTGTCGCGTGCCGGGTACTGAACCGTCGTCCGGAGGCCCGGAAAAAGGGGGCCTTGGAATCCAAGTTTAGCAACTTCGCCGTCACGGCCCGGCGGCGGAGCCCGCGGATCAGCCCGGCGTCACAGTCCGTTGTCACAGTCCGGTAGCGTCGCTCCAAACCGTGAACGTGCGCCCCACAGGGTAGCGCCTGCACGGCTCGTCCGGCACGGTGAGGTCTCCGGCATCGATGTCGGACGCCGCTGACGCCACGGCCCGGCCGTCGGCGTTGACCAGGGTGGCCCGGTCTCCGATTCGCCGCAGGGCCGGCATGGCCCCGCGTTCAAGGCGCTGAACCGTGACGTCAATGCCCACGATTCCTGCGACCGGGCCGTCCGGACGGGTGAACACCGGGTGCGTGAAGGTCAGGACGTACTCATCGCTGCACAGGAAATCCACGTAGGGCCCGGTGACATGCGCCTGGCCTGTTTCCACCGGGGTCCGGAACCATTCAGCCTTGACGTAGCGGCTGATGGAGTTGGGGCTGAAGTTGGCCAGGGCGTCCACGGGTTCCAGGTCCGGGCCCTGCCACCAGGCGATGTAGCTGCGCTCCGGCCCGAGCAGCCCGGCGTTGGCAATGAACCCCGCGCCTGCCGCGTAGCCGTCGGGCAGCTGCACCAGGTCCTCGACCACCGGCCGGATGAGCTTGTCCACGGCGGTGCCCGTAACTTTGCCGGACATGGCGGCCAGGGCTGCCCCGGCATCGGCGGCCCACGCCGCCAGCCGGTGCTCGATGCCGGCGATGGTGGAATCGAGCTCGGCGACGGCCCGCTCGGCGGACGCCTGGGCCGGGTCGGTCCCGGCCGGCGCGGCGGAGGGACCTGCGGCGGAGGGACCTGCTGCGGTGGAAGTGGTGTCGGACATGGTTGCTGCCTTAGCTCGAAGGGCCGGGACGGTGCGGTCAGGGAAAGCGCTCAGAGGGGTGCGGTCAATAGCGTTTGGCCTGCTCGGTCAGGAGCCAGTCGGTGGTGGCGGCAATGAGGGCTTTGACCCCGGTTTCGGCAGCCGCCGGCTGGTGGGCCTCGATGGCTGCCGCCACGTCCTCGAGGATCAAGGTGGTACGCCCGCGGTAGCCGGAGTCGGCGCAGGGCAGCAGCGTGAGGATGCCGAGATCGGCCTGCAGCCGGATCAGCTCCCGGGCCAGCCGCGCGGAGCGGGCAATGGCCGCGACTTCCAGCAGGAACTCGGACAGCGCCAGGCGCCAGCTCAGGGAGTCGTCGTCCGCTGCCGGGATGAACGAGCGCAGGGTGGCGACGTCGGCGGCGTCGGAACGCCGGGCCGCGACACCTGCGCAGGCCGCGGCGATCGCCTGGTAGTGCAGCGCCAGGTCTCTGATCTGCAGCCGGCTCACCTCGTGCAGTTGGGCCAGGGCCCGTTCCCGGGAGGGCAGCACGTTGTCGGCGATGAAGCTCCCGCCGCTGCGGCCGCGCGCGGTCCGGATGATTCCCGAGGCTCGCAGCTGGGACAACGCTTCCCGTGCCGTCACGGCGGACACCCCCAGGGCAGCGGCAAGTTCGGTTTCGTTCGGGAGCCGCTGGCCGCTGGTCAGCAGCCCTGTCTCCACCGCCTGTTCGATCCGGGCGCACACTTCGTCCACGAGCCTGCGGGATTTGATCGGCGTGAACACGGCCGCCAAGCTCCGGGAGGCGCCCTCCGGCGACAACAACATCAGGGCCTCCCTTCCCTCCGGCGGTACGCGGCCGCCCCGGCCGGGGCATCCGTGCAGGATTCAACGGCAGCGTCTAAGTGCAACGTCCGAGAGCATCTTCCGGCGACGGCGCCGCCGTGCGCCGTCCGGGCTGATGTCATCCTAATCCGGGCTTTGCCGGAGGGTCTATACATAAAACCTATGAAGTAATAGCATTTTGGCCAGCAGCCCAGTGTGGACTGGATCACATGCCGCTGCATGGCTCTCTCGTGGACGATCCGGCAACGAAGTAAGGCGCACCGTATGACCGAAACACTGGCCGCTGGCACCTCCACCGGAACCGACGAGGTTCCGGCGATCCGGTTGCGCAAGCTCACCAAGGTTTTCGGGGATACCGTCGCGGTCAACGCAGTGGACCTGGATATCCGCCACGGGGAATTCTTCTCCATGCTCGGCCCGTCCGGCTCCGGCAAGACCACGGTGCTGCGGCTGATCGCCGGCTTCGAACTGCCGACCTCCGGCACCATTGAACTCGAGGGCAAGGATGTCACGGCGAAGGCGCCCTTCCAGCGGGACGTCAACACCGTCTTTTAGGACTATGCCCTGTTCCCGCATATGTCCCTCGTGGACAACGTCGCCTACGGGCTGCGGGTGCGCGGCATGCCCGGGAACCAGCGCCGGGAGCGGGCCCGGGAGGCCCTGGATCGCGTCCAGCTGGGGAAGTTCGTCGGCCGCAAACCCGCCCAGCTCTCCGGCGGCCAGCGACAGCGCGTTGCCCTGGCCCGGGCGCTTGTTGTCGAGCCGAAGGTCCTCCTGCTCGACGAGCCGCTCGGTGCCCTGGACCTGAAGCTCCGGCAGCAGATGCAGGTCGAACTCAAGGAATTGCAGCGTTCGCTGGGCATCACTTTCATCTTCGTCACCCACGACCAGGAGGAGGCCCTGACGATGAGCGACAGGATCGGGGTGTTCAACAACGGCAGCATCGAGCAGATCGGTACGGCACACGAAATCTACGAGCGCCCCGGCGACATCTTCGTGGCAAATTTCGTCGGTACCTCCAATATTTTCGACGCCGGCCAGGCCCAGTCCGTCTACGGCCGGCCCGAGCCGCTGTGCATCCGACCTGAACGGCTGCGCGTCGCCTGGGCCGGGGAACCGGAGCACCGGGCCGGCGTCACGTCCCGGTCCGGATCGGTGACGTCGTTCGTGTACGTCGGGCACGCCACCCAGGTGCGCGTGCAGCTCGACGGCGGCCCCGCCGTCGTCGCGCTCGTCCCGGAAAAGCTTCCCGGCAGCGACGCGGAGCTGGTGAACCGGCCCGTCACTGTCAGCTGGGACGACGACGCCGTCGTCTGGCTTCCGGCGCACGGCTCCTGACGCCGGGGTGTGGAGGGCAGACACCCGGCCGTCCGCGCGGCGTTTCCACCCCGCAGATTTTCACTCCTAGCGATTTACCCCTACATCGATTCACCCCCATCGAAAGGTAAGGATCATGGCACCAAGAACGAAGGCCTCCCTCGTGGTCGGGGTGGTAGCGGCGGCGGCGCTCGCGCTGGCCGGCTGCGGGACCAGCGGCGGATCGGGTTCCTCACCATCGGCGCAGCCGACCAAGACCGAGATCGGCGCCGGTGAAGGCCAGCTATCCATCCTCGGGTGGCCCGGGTACGTCGAGGACGGCAGCAACGACCCGGCGGTGGACTGGGTTCATCCCTTCGAGCAAGAGACCCAGTGCAAGGTCAGCTTCAAGCCCTTCGGAACCTCGGATGAGGCCGTGACGCTCATGCGCACGGGGCAGTACGACGTCATCTCGGCCTCCGGCGATGCCTCGCTGCGCCTGGTGGCCGGCCAGGATGTGCAGCCGGTCAACATGAGCCTGCTGAAGAACTACCCGGACATCTATCCATTCCTGAAGGACAAAGCCTGGAACACCGTCAACGGTGTGAACTACGGAATGCCCCACGGCTGGGGCGCCAACCTGCTGATGTACTCCACGGACAAGGTCACCCCGGCGCCCACCTCCTGGAGCGCGGTGTTTGACGACGCCGCCAAGAACACCGGCAAGGTCACGGCCTACGATTCGCCCATCTACATCGCCGACGCCGCCGTCTACCTCATGGCGCATAAGCCGGAACTGGGCATCAAGAACCCCTACGCCCTGGACAAGGACCAACTGGCCGCCGCCGTCGATCTGCTCAAGCAGCAGCGCACGCACATCGGCGAGTACTGGAGTGACGTGGTCAAGGAGGTCCAGGCCTTCACATCCGGGAGCACCGTGGTCGGCACCACCTGGCAGGTGGGGGCGAACATCGCGGTGGCCGACGGCGCCAAGGTCGCAACCCTCATTCCCTCCGAGGGTGCCACCGGCTGGTCGGACACGTGGATGATCGGGTCCAAGACCAAGAATCCCAACTGCGCCTACAAGTGGCTCGACTACATCGCCAGTCCCAAGGTGAACGCCCAGGTGGCCGAGTACTTTGGCGAATCCCCGGCCAATGCGAAGGCCTGCGACCAGACCAAGGATCCCAAGCACTGCGAGACGTACCACTCCGGTGATGCAGCCTATGCCGAAAAGATCTGGTACTGGACCACTCCGGTGGCCGAATGCCTCGATGGCCGTAAGGACGTCAAGTGCACAGACTATTCGGAATGGACCAAGTCCTGGACGGAAATCAAGGGCTGACTCCGGCAACGGACAGCACCGCATCCGGAAAGAACAGCAGGCCCCGACGGCCGGCAGAAATTATGGCGAGATGGCACAACAGATGCAACAGCGTCCGCCCGGCGCACCCCGTGACGCCGGGGCTGTACCGCGGGCGAGGGCCCACGCGTTCTCGGCGTTGCTTCACCGTTCGCCCCGGCTGAGGCTGGCCGCGCTGCTCACGGCCCCGGCAGGGTGGCTGGTGCTGGTCTACATTGCCGCCCTGGCGGCGCTGCTGATCACCGCGTTCTGGACGGTGGACACCTTTACCGGAGAGGTGTCCACGGTCTGGACCACCGAGAACATCGTCACGGTCCTGACCGATCCGGTGTATCAGCGGATCACCCTGCGGACCTTGTGGATCGCCGTGGCGGTCACCGTGATCGATATGTTCCTTGCGTTGCCCATCGCGTTCTTCATCGCCAAGGTGGCCAGCGCCCGCTGGGAGAAGCTGCTTGTGGTGGCCGTGCTGATGCCCTTGTGGGCCAGCTACCTCGTCAAGGCCTACGCCTGGCGGAATGTCCTGGCCGAGGGCGGCCTGCTGGAATGGCTGGGGGCTCCGATCGGCCTGTCGTCTCCGGGGTACGGCGAGACCGCCGTCATCCTGACCCTGTCCTACATCTGGCTGCCGTACATGATCCTGCCGATCTACGCGGGCTTTGACCGGGTGCCCGACTCCCTGCTGGAAGCCTCCGGAGACCTGGGCGCGAAGCCGCTGACCACCATGCGACTTGTGATGCTTCCGCTGCTGGTCCCCTCCATCATCGCCGGCACGATCTTCACGTTTTCCCTGTCGCTTGGGGATTACATCACCGCGCAGATCGTCGGAGGAACCACCCAGATGCTCGGCACCGTGGTGTACGCGAACGTCGGCGCCGCGAACAACCTCCCGTTTGCGGCCGCGGTGTCGCTGGTTCCGATCGCCATCATCATGTTCTACCTCTTCATCGTCCGCCGCACCGGCGCCCTAAACAACCTGTAGCGCGAGGAGCATCATGAGACTTTCCCGTAGCGCCAAGGTGGTCCTGGGCATCGTTTCCGGGCTGGTGCTGTTGTTCATCTACACCCCACTGATGCTGGTGGTGGTGAACTCGTTCAACGCGGACCGGACGTTCGGCTGGCCGCCGAAGGGCTTCACCCTGGAGTGGTGGGGCAAGGCTTTTGACTCGCCCGGCGTCAGGGATGCCGTCGTGTCCTCCCTGTGGGTGGCGGTGGTCGCAACCATCATCTCGCTGGTGCTGGGGACTCTGCTGGCGATGTCATTGCAGCGTTACAAATTCTTCGGCCGCGACGTCATCAGCCTCCTGGTGATCCTGCCGATCGCGCTGCCCGGTGTGGTCACGGGCATTGCCTTGAACAACATGTTCACCACCATCCTGGGCGTGCCGTTGAGCCTATGGACGGTGGTGATCGCCCACGCCACGTTCTGCATGGTGACCGTGTTCAACAACGTCATTGCCCGGCTCCGGCGAACGAGCGCCGGCCTGGAGGAAGCCTCCGCCGACCTTGGCGCCGGCGTCTTCACCACCTTCGGCCTGGTGACATTCCCCCAATTGCGCTCGGCCCTGCTGGCCGGTGGCCTGCTGGCCTTCGCACTGAGCTTCGACGAGATCATCGTCACCACGTTCACGATCGGGGCCGGCGAGACCACGCTGCCGATCTGGATCCTGCAGAACCTCTTCCGTCCGAATCAGGCGCCCGTCGTCAACGTCGTGGCCGTCGTGCTGATCGTGGTCTCGATCGTTCCCATCTGGCTCGCGCAGCGGCTCTCGGGGGACTCTGTAGGCGTCAGCGGAGCCCGCGTGAAAGCGGACTAAGGCTTGTCCCTTCCTCGTTAGGCAGCCGGGTCGATGGAGACGACCGCCAGGAATCCGCGGCCCAGGATTTCCGGCGTCGCGGTGTCGGAGCCGACGACGGCGTCATAGCGGTTCAGCTCGACGGGCCCCGTCTCCGTCCCGGTCCCGGGGCTGACGGTCGCCTGGCCCTGCAGGAGGATGCCGAACTGGCCAGCGAACACCGGATGGGCGCGCTTCTTGGACAGCTCGATGATGGAGGTGTAGCCCTTGAAAGCGCCGTTGCGGGTGATGACGTTCAAGTCCCGGATGTCGCCGGTGGGCAGTGCCCCGGCAGAATCCGCGTCGCCGGAGAACCGGAACGGGCGGTACTTCTCGAGTGGATGCTCGGCACCGTCCACGCTCAGGAGCAACAATTCGCCGTCAATGACGGTCAGCACGCGGTCCATCCCGGCGAAGGCCGAGAATTCCCCGGCTTTGGAGACCTCGGCAATGCTGACCCGCCAGTCCCACCCGCTGTCATCCGCTGTGTTTTGCGGGGCGGTTTGCGCGGCCGCGGTCCGGGGATGGCGTGCCAGTTCGCGGGTCACCCCGCCGCCGTTGCGCCAGGGGTGGGCTTTGAGCTCGGCATAGCGGATGATCTCCATGGCTTCAGCCTATCGGCCCGCGCCGGCCCGCCCGGCTGCAGGCGCTGACGCAAAGTCGGCGCTGGCTGTCCGGTCTTGCTACCGTCAGAGGCAGGAAGCGTGCAGAAGGAGCCCGAATGTTTGTCAAAGTGTGCGGTCTCAGCACCCCGGAGTCGGTCCGCGCCGCTGCCGAGGCCGGCGCGGACGCGGTCGGCTTCGTCCTGACCCGCAGCCCCCGGGAGGTCACCCCGGATCAAGTCAGGGGCCTGCTCACCCATGTCCCGCCCGGGCTGCCGGCCGTGGGAGTGTTCCGTCACGAACCGGCGGCCGACGCCGTCGCCGCGGCCCGAGAGGCGGGCCTGGCCTGGGTCCAGCTCCACGGCGACCGCTCACCCGCGGACGTCCGGACGGTGCACGACGCCGGGATGAAGCTGATCCGGGCCGTCACCATGGGTGCCGCCCCGGAAGCCTTCGACAACTGGGGCGAGGAGCTGCTCCTGATCGACGCCGCCGTCCCCGGCTCCGGCGAGGCCTGGGACTACGGCTCCGTGCGGGCGAAGGCTCTTGGCGGGCGGACATGGCTCCTTGCCGGCGGCCTCGACCCCGCCAACGTGGCCCGGGCGGCGGCGGAGGCCGGCGCCTGGGGCGTCGACGTCTCCTCCGGTGTCGAGTGCGCCCGTGGCGTCAAGGATCTGGCCAAGATCAGGGACTTCGTGCGGGCCGCCAAGTCCGCGGAATAGGGCCGGCCTGCCCCGTATCGCACACGCAGCATTGGGCGCACACAACACAGGGCGCACACCACACAAGGCACACACCACGGCGCACATGCGGGAGAGTGGCAGCCGGGGAGGGTTCCCTGTCTGCCACTCTCCTGGCGGAATGGCATCAAGCGATGCTCCCGCCGCCCGCGCTTGTCCGCGTCGGGCCAGTTTCTACGAGCGTTTGATGATGACGTCGTCGATGTATTCGTCGCCCTTCTGCCGGTAATGCTCGGCGCCGAGCTGAACCTTGCTCAAGCTGCTGCCCAGCATTTTGACGCTGGTGCTGCTGTACTTCTGTACGCCGTCGAACCACACCTGGATTGTTGACGTGCTGCCATTGGCTGTCACCCGCATGCTGACGTGGTGCCAGGCGCTCAGGGAGATGCTTCCGGAGATCAGCTTCGTGTAGACAAAAGTGCCGTCCGGTGCTGTTACGCGCAGCCACAGCTGCCCGTTGCTGTTGTACCGGTAGATGTCGGCAACCCTGGTGGAGCCGGAGAAGTACCGGAAGTACGGAACGTCGTTGCCGGAGACGCCGGCAACAGTGATGTTGAACCAGCCGTCGGCGTAGGCGGTCTTCGTTCCCGAGGGAAACGCCGGGGCGGAGAGATTTGCCAGCGAACCGGAGTCCGTGGTCACGTGCAGCTTGGCTGATTTCGTCCCGGTATGCTTCGTCGAGGTGGAAATAGTTGCCGTACCCGTTCCGGATACTTGGGGGACGAGGCCGCACCAGCCGCCCGCCTCGAAACTTGTGGCGAGTACGAGGGTGCCCGGGTACGAGTTTGTCGGGGCGGGACTACAGGTTGCGGCGGTAGCCGCCTGGGCGGAACCGAAAACAAGGGAACCGGCTACGAGCAATCCGAGCGTCCCCACCGTGCTGAGTGCTTTGAGTTTTCTCATTGAGACTACTTTCCGTGCGTGGTTCGACTTGTTTGGGTGGGCTTATGCCGATGCGCCGGGCGGGCTGGCCTCGTTCAGGCCAGCTGCGCCAACTGAACCAGCTCCACTACGGCCGAGATGCCGACTACGGCCAGCAAGGCCGCGGTGATTATCTTTACTGCCCGCGGCAGCGCCTGGTCCGGCTTCAATACACGCAGCACATCGCAGCTCACGAGTGCGGCAACTGTGGCGAGTCCGATCACGACGATGATCATTTCGCACGCACCAGGACGCGCTTTGGCCGCTTGAGCTCAATGCCAAGGAAGGCGAGGGTCAGGATCGACAGAATGCATACTCCTGCCGGAGGTGACCAGAGCCGTGCATAGATCATCGCCGTCGCCACGAGGGTTGACATCGTGAGGCTGAAGGCGATTGCGATGGCGATGCTGAGGGGGAGAGCGCCAGTCGCCTGGGCTGAGCGCGGGGGGTCGAGGCGGAGCAGCAGCACCAGCGCTGTCCCGGGACCGGCCAGCATCAACAGGCCTATGACCGCCAGGCGCAGGCCCTCGGGGCCGACGAACGAGAGCGGTATGGCGGCCACGGCGACGGCTGCCGTCGCATAGCTCACGTAGCTGCGTTCACTTGCCATTGCTAACTCCTTGGATGTGAAAAATCACGCCGCCGGCGTTTTCATATACCTTCGTCCAGCCGGGACTGGTGGCGCAGGTCGCGATAAAACGTTGGAGGTCGCCCGCGGGAGTCGAGCCGCGAAGATCGGCTGCCGCCTGCTGGCTTTCGGTCACGATGAGGTACGCGCCGGCTTTGTGGGCGATCTTGTTGGCCGCGTCGCAGGTGAGCGGCGCCGCGTTGGGAACGGGCTCGGCAGCAACGAGCGACCGGTAGTCATAATCCGCGTAGTGCTGGAATCTCCACGGGGTGTTGCGAACTGCCTCGATGAGGATGGAGCCGGTGGGCGCCATCGAATAGAGACGGTTCACTACAGCGATTTCATCGTTATTGAAGCTCTCCATGCTGTCATTTCCGTATCGGGAAACGACCGTGGCCGTCGCCAGCACCGCGCCCATCAGCAGCAGCCCGATGGCCCGCCGCATGCCCAGCCCGGCGGACTTGTCCGACATCAGCGGCAGCACCACCAGACACACAGCAAACGGCAGGCTGAACAGATACAGGCGCAGTAGCAATTCACCGCCATAAGGCTGGAGAGGAATCAACACCAACGGAGCAAGGGCCCCGGCCGCGGCCGTCAGCCACGGCGCCTTCCGCCGGTAGCCCACAAAGGCGCCGACAGCGGCGAGAATCCAGACCAGCGCGACCTCGGCCATGCGCGTATACACGACGAACACGTGGGCATCACTGCCTGAGACCCGGGTACTCAGCGCACCGAAGCTGTTCGCACCGATGTCACCGAGCGAGCCGAACAGTTGGCCGAAGTGCCCCTGCAGGAAGGCTGACGCCGCAAAGAGCAGCCAGCCCACGGGCAGGATCACGGCAAGAACCGGCAGGAAGCGCAACCGGAGACGGCCGGTCAGCAGCATTGCGGCCAGGATGGGGATCACGGCATAGGGGGTGAGCTGATGTGAAGCCGTCATGGCGAGCAGCATCAGCCCGCAGACCACGACGAGCACGGCCGCATCCGTCCGGGGCGGTTCCATGACGCCCTGCCGGGGGACCGCGCCGTCCAGCTTGCTGACATTCCGGGAAAGCCATCGCGAGAACCGGGTGCGTTCCGTGGGCCACGCCCACCCGCCAAAGACGCTCAGCAGGCAGGCAACCAGGGTGAGCAGTAGGAAGAACGAATAGGCCTGCGGGGACAAATAGTCTTGTCCGATCCAGCTGGCCAGGTAGAAGATCCAGACGGCCGCCCAGGCCTGGCGAGGATTTGCCGTCAACCGCCGGGCCAGGGCCAGCAACGGTGCCAGCATAAGGATGTTGATCCCCACGGGCGCCCACGTTGCGATACCCATAAGGTCTTTGGCTCCCGACGCTCCGGAGAGCATTCCCAGCAGGTTGAAGAATCCGGGCCAGTTGAAGTACGCGTCCAGCCCGGGATCCAGCTGACCCGTTTGGGCAATGTTGTCGGCAATGCCCAGATGGCGGAAGCTCGCCTCGAGCCGGGGCAAGCCGTGGATGACGGGATCGGCACCATTCAGGACAACCGCCGTGACCAGCAGTTGCCAGGTCAAGAGCGCAGGAACGAGCCGGCGCAGGCTCAGCGAGGCGACGAATCCGACCAGGCTGAGTGCGAGTGCGACGAAATAGGCCGGCGGGAGGACGTCGATGAGTCCGGCCCCGTCGATTCTCAGGGGGTCGACCTGCGCCATGCTCCAGACGCCCAGGACGAGGGCGGCCGCGGCCACCGCAGCCAGGGCGCCGACATGCCACGCAGGAGTCAGGCCGAGGTTACGGTGGGTGGGCGGTTTGGCACCGCCGTCCCGGAGCTGCGCGTCATGCCGGTGGGGGGTGCGCACAGGGGGGCTTGCTGCCATTTCGTGTGTCATGATTTCTCGATTCAGGTCGGCTGGTGCCGCGCCGCTGAAGGAATTTCGCCTGCGGTGGCGGCGGGCTTCACTCGGGTCAGGGTGACCAGACGCCGAGCAGCGATCACTGACGCTGTCGCTTGGGCGACGGCCCAGAGCACGGAGACGCCGGTGAGGCCGTAGTTGACGGCGACGGCCGCGGCGGGGGCCACGACCAGGACGGCGGCCAGAGTGGCGACCACTGTGGCTTCGAAGAGTCGCCCTTGGGCCCGGCACAGCCCGTAGTAGACCTGCGTAACGCAGCTCAGGAGGAGTGCCGGAACGAGTACGGGAAGAAGGACCCACGCGGACGCATACTGCGGCCCGAGGAAGCCCAGTAGCAGGGGCCCGGCAACCACCAGGATCAGGCCGGCCACGAGAGTCAGGACCAGGCTGGCCCGGAGCGCTGAGGCGACGAGGCCCGGCCGCGCCCGCGTTCCCGCGAGGGCCGTCTGCAGGGTGAAGCCGGCTGACTGTGGGACGAAGAACACGGCGGAGGCCATCATCCACACGATGTACCAGGCGGCAGTGGAGGAGGGACCCAGGGTGGACGCGACGATGAGCGGAAGCAGGTAGCCCGGTGCGCGGTCGGCGAGCATGAGGGCGTGGTTGGGAAGTCCCGGTTTCAGGAGTTTCAGGGCCGGGCCGGGCCGGAGGCCACCCTTCCAGTCCGGGGATACCTTGGCCCGGGCAAGCTGGCGAAACCCCACGAGGACGCTGGCCAGCGCACCGGCCGCAACGGCGCCGACAACGACGGACAGGTCCCGGATTCCGACGGCGAACCCGGCGGCCAGGAAGGCAAGCTGCACAAGGCTCTGCACCAGGCTCCGGACCAGGGTGCGGTCGGCGCGTTGCTGGGCCACGCCCACATGATCCAGCTGGTACGCGCTGGCGGCCAGGAGCGCCGTGGCCAGGAACAGGACCGTGACCAGGGGATCGTTCCACGCCTCGCCCACGCCTGTGCCGAGCCACCGCGTGATGACGACCAGCAGGCCCGCGCCAAACAGGGAAGACGTAGCGACGGTGAGCAGGCTGGTGGCGACGAGGCGTCGGCCGCCGTCAGTTTCCGTCGGAAGCAGTGTCAGCGTGGCGGGGCCGACGCCGAGCATCCCCAGCTGAACGGTCAGGAGCGCCGCAGACACCACCGCGGATCCGAGGCCTATTTGCTCTGCGGGCAGGACGAGGGCCGCCAGCGCCCAGAATAAAAAACCCGTGATCATTGGCGCGATCCGCGCGGCGGCCAGCCAGGCCGCGTTCCCTCCAACCGAAATGGGCTTATGGGCAGGGCGCAGAATCTCGCCGAACATGGCGCGGTAGTTGTAGAGGAAGAATCCCATCCAGTACGGCAGGAAGCGGGGAGCCTTGAAGAGGGACAGGCCCACGCCCCGCACTGTGGCCAGCAGGGGCAGTATCGCCATCCAGCCGGCACGGCCCGGATGCTTTCGGACGGTTCGGGCCATTCCGGCCCCGTCCTGGAGCCACTGGTCGCGGGCGTAGTCAAACGTGTCGTCGAACCGGTGCCTGACCACCACGGAATCGGAGACGCCAAGCCGGTACCCTGCCTGTTCCAGGCGGATCCTGAGCTCCACATCTTCCCCGGAGCGGAAGTCGTCGTCGAACCCGACCGAAAGCAGCACGTCGCGGCGCATCAGTGTGGCACTCACGCCGAACCAGCTGCGCACCCGGCTGTGGTTGTGGTGCCAGGCCAGCGCCGCGCCCCAGTACCCGGGGCCGTCGGCTTCGCTGGCCAGACCGAACTGCAGTCCGTCGTAGCCGCCGGACTCGAATTCGTCCAGCAGCCGGCGCAGGCTGTCCGGCGGAAGGACGACGTCGGCGTCGATCAGCGCGACTACCTCACCAGTGGCGGTTCGGGCGCCGAGCATGCGGGCGGCCGGCAGCCCGCGACCTTCGTCGGAGATGACGGTTGCCCCGCACTCGCGGGCGATTGCGGCGGTGTCATCCGTCGAACAGCCGTCGACGACGATCATCTCGTGCGGATGTTGGCTGCGGATTGACTCGAGGCACTCGCGCAGCCAGGCTGCGGCATTGCGCGCCGGAACCACGACCGACACCTTCAGATCGCTCACGTGGGCTCGCCTCACTCATCCAGTTTTGAGCGGACCAGGTTCGCGATGTAGTCAGAGGCCTGGTCCGCGGACCAGGCTGCGGGCAGCCGCAGAAGCCAGCAAGGAACGTCCTCCAGAGCCCGTCGCACCACGGCCGCTTTTTGGCCGAAATGATCCTCCAGCGGGACGAGGCTGGTGGCACCGAGGGCCTCGACGAGCCGCCGCGACACCATGGGCAGTTCCGAATGGAAGTTGCCGACGACCCGGGACGTCATCCACTCGGCACTTCGTGCTTCCAGCCGTGCGTCCGCGCCGTCAAAGCGTTCAAGGAAGATGGCGAGCTGGGTCGGCGCCGCGGAGGAGATCCGCTGCGCTCCGAAGACGTGCTCCGGCTGTACCATGCGGTGTTCGGGGGACCATCGCCGCGTGAAGGCGGCCGTTCTTGGATAGCGGACAATGACCGGGTGGACTGCCGTGGCCAGGTGGGCCACGGGTTTTGTCATCCATCCGGGGGCCAGGGGCTTGCGGGTCCCCCGGAACATGTCCGGGTAGATGGCACGGTGGTGGGGTTTGATGAACATCGGTTTGGCGTAGCCCATGAGCATTCCGCCGGCGCCCATGAAGGCCCAGTCGTCGGCCATGAACCGCACATCGGGCATGGCGACCAGCTTCGCCACCGTGCTGGTCTTTCCGACCCCGCCCCAGGCCGGGAGGAGGACCCCGGAACCGCGGAAGTCCACCACCGCGGCGTGGATCATCGCCGTCTCCTCCTGAACGCACAGACGGTCCAGCAGCGGGATAACAGAGGTCAGGAGTTCACCGGCGCCTTCGACCCGGTAACCGTCTTTCGTCTCGATGATCTGGACGTGGTCTGCTGGGATGTAGAGGGAGTCTCCGGTGAAACGGTAAGCATCCTCCGCGTGCGACTGGCTGGAAATCGGCGATATCTGTCCGCCGACGGTTATCCGCCGTGGCGCAGTGGAGTCCCCCAGGAACGGGGCGAACATATCCCGCAGTTGCGGTTCACCCGGCGTCCCGGCCTCCACATCTATGCCTACGATCCCGTGGACGTCGAAGGAGACTCCTGCAGAAGCACTAATCGGCTGTTTCACGTCGCGTTCAGACTGGCTCATGATCCAAGCTTTCTGGGGTCGGGGTCCTGCGGTCAGGTGGTTCAGGGTGCAGATGATGCACCGGGCGGTGTACGGGGACGGATGCGTCATCTGCTCGGTTCACTGGACTTCCCTCCAGGCATCTTCCGCCGACACCGGGGCCGGTTTCAGCGGGACGGTTGCGGCAGGCAGGCGGCGGCCGCGTACATAGCCGGTCGCGGTGGCCGCGAGGACGGCGATGATGACGGCCGCCCTGCCGAGTCCGGCCGGGTCTTCGCCGCGCAGCCAGCTGCGGATTCCGGCAAACACCGCCCGGGGCAGGACCTGCCGCACGTAGCGCCGTTCGGGGCCTAGTGCCCGCTTGTGGCCGACCACCCTGCTGACCTGCGCTTTGGAGATCCCTTCGGACCAGGAGCGTGCCAGCATGTAGCGCAGCGTGCCGCGCGTGGCAGGGACGTGGTGATGCACGAGGGCCGCGGGTTCATAGACCACCCGGGAGCCGGGAGCGCCGATTACGGCGCGGATGCATAGCTCGGTCTCTTCGCAGCCCAGCGGGGTGGCGTCCTGGCGTCCCAGGGCTGTGTTGAATCCTCCGACGCGGCCCAGGACATCGGCTCGGAAGGACATGTTCGCGCCAATGACGTTGCGGACCTCGGCGGCGACTTTAGGCATTCCCCGGTACGTGCACCCGACAATCCAGTCGAGCTCGTTGGCGAAGTGGCCCGGCCGTCCTGCTTCCCAGAGCGGTTCCACCCGGCCGCCCACGGCCAGGACGTCAGGGTCGTCGTAGAGGGCGACGAGCCGCTCGATCCAATCCGGCGCGGCCTCGGCGTCGTCGTCGAGGAACGCCACGATCTCTGCCTTGGCAACGGAGGTTCCGGTGTTTCGGGCGCCGGAGAGGCCCTTGGGGCCGCTATTCTCGACAATTACTGCATCCGGGACGGTAAAGATCAGCCGCTTGTAGAGGTCCACGTTGTAATCGACGACGACGATCGTCTGCTTGGGCGGGACGGTCTGGGTGCGCACCGAGTCCAGGGCGCCCATCAGCATGTCCCACCGGTCCTCCGAATAGGAACAAATCACCACAGATACTGCCGGCAAGACTGAATGCTCGGACATCTTATTCACCTGCCCTTATGCCCAGAACGCTGCTGGGATCGGTGGGGACGTGTGGGAACACCACGCTGGGGTACTTGTACTTGACTCTTCGCAGGGCCTCGGGGCGGGCTCCGGCGGTTGGAGCCTCCCAGCTCACGCGCTCGCGGGCAAGGGTGCGCAGAACCCGCCAGCCGTCCCGGAAGGTGTGCAGGTTCGACTGCCCGGAGATGCGGGAGAGTTCATGGCTGGGAACCTCGGCAATGCGCAGGCCTGCCCGTGAGGCCCGCACAATCAGTTCCGTTTCAATCTCGAAGCCATCCGACTTTAGCTCCAGAATGTCAACGCATTCGCGGCGGAGGGCGATGTAACCGTAGCAAAGGTCCGAGTAGTCGCTGTGGAGAACGGCATTGGCCAGCCCGGTGAGCATCTTGTTTCCCCCGCTGCGCAGCCACGTGAGATCGTCTGAGCCGCCGCCCGTCACATAGCGTGAGCCTTTCACGAAGTCGTATTCGTGCTGGAGCGGAGTCACCAGCCAGCCGATCTCCTGGGGGTCCATGCTGCCGTCGCCGTCAAGCATGACGATGATGTCGCCGGAAGCCGCGGCAAAGCCGGCCCGCACCGCGTTTCCTTTGCCCGGGCGGGGTTCAGCCACCACCACGACGTCCAGGCGCAAGGCCCGCGCGACCTCGACTGTGGCGTCCAGGGAACGGCCGTCAACGATTACCACCTCATCCACGTAGGAGGGCATGCGCCGCAACACCCACGGCAGGTTCATTGCCTCGTTCAGAGTGGGAATGACCACACTGACGGAGGGATTTGCCGGAGGGGGCGTCGTTTGGGGGCGCGCGTTCGGCTTGAGATTCGGGATGGACACTGGCCTCACCACTCAATGACGTGTTTCTGCTCGCCTCAACTGCAGCGCTTCCCGGCTGCTCTCACCGAAAACTAGACCCAACGCTGACGCTTACAGTTGCCGACAACTTAGTAAATTACCCCAGGGTTAAAGTCTGGTCACGGCACCTTGCATTAACCTTGGATTAACTTGATGATTCAACTAAAATGGTCGGGAAACGGTTGATGGACCGATGCCTCCATGCCACACTGGCCGGATGCGGACATACGTGCGTAGGGGGCGCGTGCCGATAAATCGCCGTCGCCCCCTCACTTCCCGGGTTGTGCTGTTTCCCGCCATGGTTCTTGTCTCCGCCCTGGCGCTGGCCGGGTGCGGCTCCGATGCCGCTCCCCGCGGTGAGCGGCCGCTGTTCACGTCTGTTTCGCCCTCGCCGGCCGCTCCGTCAGCCGCCCAGCCGACCGGGTCCCCGTCCACCGGTTCCCAGCCGGCGGTCCCGACCGGGTCTGCCGAAGGCGGCGCCGCGACTGAGCCTGCTCCCCGCTCGGGAACCAGCCAGGCACCGCTCCCGGCCCGGACCACGGATGTGTCCATGACGGCTAATCTGCCAGGCTGGAAGCAAGTGTTTGTCGAGGACTTCTCCGCCGGCGACGTCCCGCTGGGCGGCTTCCCCGGCCCCCTCTACAGCGCACGATGGAGCGCCGGCTACAAGGACGGGACCCCGGACACTGCCGGGCAGAAGAACCCTGGAAAAACGGGCTACTATCCGTCGAAAGTCCTCAGCGTCCGCAACGGCTCGCTGGACTGGTATCTCCACACGGAAAACGGGATCACGATGGGGGCGGCGCCGATGCCCAAGATCCCAAACGCCAGCTCCAATCCGCCGCGGGACAACAGCCTCCTCTACGGCCGGTATTCGGTCCGCTACCGGGCTGACGCGCTGCCGGGCTTCAAGACCGCCTGGCTTCTGTGGCCGGACAGCGGCGTCTGGCCTCGGGACGGCGAAGTCGACTTCCCGGAAGGGGACCTCGCCAAAATCATTTACGGCGCCGTACATTACGACCGCAACGGCGCGGACGCCTTCGAGAAGCTGGATTCGGACCAATCCGTCACATCCTGGCATGTGGCCACCATGGAATGGAGCCCCGGTCGGATCGAGTTCTTCCTGGACGGACGGTCCTTGGGCGTCAGCACCAAGGCGCCGACGACACCCATGCACCTGATCCTGCAGACCGAGTCGTGTCTGACCGGCTGCCCCGCCCCGGAGGCCCAGGGCCACGTGTCCCTCGACTGGATCAGCGTCTGGGTGCCGGCCTGATTCTCACGGCTCTACCGGCTCGTGCAGGGGACGTGAAGCGGCCGTAGCCCGAAGGGCGCCCGGCACCGGGCCTTCACCTGCGGCGGAGGGTGAAGGAATCCGTGAAGGTGTATCCCTCTGCCGGAACGAAGCGGGCCGCCAGTTGGTCCGCCGTCGCCGTGACATCGAGTGTCCCGAAGGCCGGATCCCGGTTCTTTCCGGACGTGCTGGCGAAATAGCCCATTTCCGGGTCATCGGATTTCACGTTGTAGAGTCCGACGCCGCCGACTCCGACCGTAGCGAACACGGTTCCGGAGCCCTGGTTCATGGAGTTGCCGGTATCGGCCAGGCAACCGGAGGTGAAGCTGGCGGGAACGAGTTCCGCGCAGTCCCCGCCCGTGGCCAGCTGGTGGGTCCGCTGATAGATGTGGTCGTGGCCGGACAGGACGAGGTCCACTTTTTTGTCGATTAGCATGTTCGTGAAGTCCTTTCCCGCCTGGCAGCCATAGTTGCCGACGCTCAGACAGGGGGTGTGCATGCCCACCACCGTCCACGGGATGTTCTGCGATTTGGCCCCGTCGATCGCGTCGGCGGTCCAGCGCCAGCGTTCGCTGTCCCTCGAGTAGTCCAGCGGCTCGCCGCCCCGGAAATCGATGCCGGGGGAGACCATAATGAAGCGGACCACGGGATTCTGCTCGGGAACATCGACGCGCCATTGCGTCCCGTATTCGCCCTGGAGACCAGGCAGCCTGTTGGGCAGGCACTGGACAAATTTCTCGATGTCGCCCTCGTGGCCGTCGCTCTCGTGGTTCCCTGTCACCAGTTGGTACGGAAAGTCCCCGCCGAGGCGTGCGGTGACCATGTCGCAGAACTGCTGTTCGATGCCGGCTTTGTACGTGAAGTCGCCGAGGGCGAGGTTCAGCTGGGGGCGGAGGCCGGCAACGACGTCGAGCACTTTCTTGGCGCCTGTACTGACGCCGATATCGCCTTGGGCGGTGAAGTGCACGGCTTCGCCGGGCGACGGCGCGGGGCCCGACGTCGGCGTGCCCGGCGCCGGTGCCGAACCCGACGACGGCGTGCCCGGGCTTGGGCGCGGTGCGGGTTCCGGCGGCCCGGGCTGGCAGGCGGAAAGCAGCAGGCTCAGGATCAGCAGGCAGGCGCCCAGACCGGCCTTGCCACGTTTCCCCAGGGACCTGGCCACGATTCCTCACATCACTCGGTTAATCAGGACTGTGTTAGGCAGCACTGTGCGAATAGTTCTGCGAAATTGGGTGATTGCCCCGCGTTTATAGGCCAGAGTAACCCGGCCGTGGAGTGAAGGCCAGAGAACGCGTTGGCCCCAGGCCGGGGAATCACGTGCCGTCCCGGTCGTCCGATCAGGCGCCGTCACAGGTGCCGGAAGTCCGGAATCCGCACGCACGGCGTCAAGTGCCTGCGGGACCCTAGCCCGGGATGGGGTTCCTCGTTAGCATGCAGGGTGGGGGAATACCCCGATCGCTCTGGCGGGACAGCCCGCCCCCGCTCGAAGGAGACCATTGTGACGTTGCCCGAAGGTTTGACCCCCGGAGTGTGGACACTGGACATGTCCCACAGCGAAGTCGGTTTTAGCGTCCGCCATGCGGGCATCAGCAAGGTCCGCGGCCGCTTCAACGAGGCCTCCGCGGAGGCCCGGGTGCGCGATTCCCTGGCCGACGCGAGCCTGCACGCCACGGTCAAGACCGCGAGCTTCGATTCTGGGGACGCCAACCGCGACAACCATGTCCGCGGCGCCGACTTCTTCGACGTCGAGAAGTACCCCGAAATGACCTTCCGGGCCACCGGGATCCGGGGCGACGGGGAGGACTATGTGCTGACCGGCGACCTCACGATCCGCGATGTCACCAAACCTGTCGAGCTCGAAGTTGAATTCACCGGGGTCGCGGTGGACCCGTTCGGCGCCACCCGGGCCGGCTTCAGCGCAGAGGCGGACATCAGCCGCAAGGAATTTGGCCTGACCTGGAACGCCGCCCTGGAAGCCGGTGGGCTGCTGGTCAGCGACAAGGTCAAGATCAGTGTTGAAGCGGCCATGGTCAAGCAGGCCGACGCCTCATAACCGGTCGGCCGGAAGCGGTACCTGGGAGTCAGCTCCGAAAGCCGGGGATTATTCCGGGCCACCCCTCAGGCCGAATGCCACTCCCACGGGCGAGAATGGAACCATGAAGACACTTCTGAACATCATCTGGCTGCTCTTTGGCGGCCTGTGGCTGGCCCTCGGATACTTCTTTGCTGGAATCGTTTGCTGTCTGCTGGTCGTCACCATTCCGTGGGGCATCGCCTCGTTCCGCATCGCGTCCTATGCGTTGTGGCCGTTCGGCCGCATGGTGGTGGACAAGCCCGGCGGACACGGCGCGTTTGCCCTGCTGGGCAATGTCATCTGGCTGCTGGTGGCGGGCATCTGGATCGCGATCGGGCACGTTGTCACGGCCTTCGCCATGGCCATCACGATTATTGGCATTCCGCTGGCGATCGCCAACCTCAAGCTCATCCCGGTCTCGCTGATGCCCCTGGGCAAGCAGATCGTCCCGAGCAACACGCCCTATGTGACGGCCTACAGCCACGACCGCCGCTACTAGGGCGGCGGCGCAGCCGGCGGAGCCTGGCGGGCACTTCCGCCACCGGATCCACGGAAATCGAGGGAGAGGATCATGAGCGAACTGGCGTCCGGGGACACAGACCTCATGCTGGTGATTGTCCGCGAGTTCAGGGCACCGATCCGGGTCGTCTGGTCCGCGCTGACGGACCCGGACCAGGCTCCGGAGTGGTGGGGCCCGCGCGGCTTCCACGTCCCGCGCGAGAGCATCGACGCGGACTTCGAAGTCGGCGGCCTGTACCGCGCTTGCATGATCCAGGACAGTACCGGGCAGGAATTCTGGTGGAGCGGGGTGCATACGGATATCGAGCCGCCGCAGCTGTTTGTGTTCACCCATGCCTGGGACAAGCCGGACGGCACCCGAGGCTTCGAAACCGAGGTAACCATCCAGCTGGACGAGATCGACGGCGGCACCCAAATGACGTTCACCCAGGGCCCGTTCGACTCCGCGGCCAGCCGCGACCGCCACGGCGAAGGGTGGCGGGAGTCGTTCGACCGGCTGGCGAATCACCTCAGCGTGGCCGCCTAAGCCTCACCGCTGAGCACGGCCACGCGTCCCTGCTGGCGGCGGCTGCTACGGCGCCGCGGGTACGCCGTTCACCCGAGTTCGCCCTGCAGGTTCCGGCGGGCAGCCTCCAGCCACAGCCCGCGCCCGCGGTCAGTGTGAAACAGCGGATCAAGCTGCAGCAGCTGGCGGACGACGGCGGCGCGGCCTGCCGCGAAGTCGGCGTCGCCGATGTGGGCGAAGTCCTCCCTGACGGCGGCCAGATAGCGGGCGTAGGCCTCCGGTTCCCCGCCGAGGACGGAGAGATCGGCGTCGCTAAGCAGGGCGCCGGCGTCGTCGCCCGACTCCGGACGGTGGTCCGCCGTCAGCAGCACCAGACGCACCACCTCGTCCACTTCGTCGGCAGGGAGGCCGGCGTGTCCGAGCCGGTCTTCGGCCAGCCGCGCCGATTCTTCCTCATCCTGGCCCGCGACGCCGCGGTACACGGCGTCGTGGAACCACGCGGCCAGCACCACGGCCCGTGGCGGACCGGCCGGGTCGCAGAGCAGGTCCAGGGCCTCCAGCACGGCCAGCAGGTGGGTGCGGCCGTGGTATTTCCGGTGCTCCTCGCCCCAGCGGTCCAACAGGTCCAGGAACAGGGCGTCGTGGCCCGGCAGTACCTCGTTCCAGCGGTTCAGGAGCGGGACCCGGAGGGACTTTCCGCGCCGACGGGCAGGAATCCGCAACCCGCTGGCAATCAGCTTCCGGACCAGGACCCGGCCCTCCACGGGGACAGCGCCCGCCGCCACCAGGGCCTCGTACCGGGCCTCAGCGACGTCATAGTGGTCGCCGTCGAACGCCCGCCCGGGAATGCCGGCGGCCGCGGCGAAGGCGTGCAGCTCTTCAAGCGACGTGTCCGACACGAGGTGGGAAAAGCGGGTTCCGTGGGCAGGCCAAAGCGGAGGATCGACGTAGACGGCCATGGAGGCAGTCTAGCGCCGACCCCCGGGACCGGCCCGGGCGTCGGACGTGCGCCAGCCGGAACTGCGCCGGCCCGGCCCCCGCTGGCCGAGACGGCTCCGGCTCACAAAGTCTGCCTATGCGGATATTTCTCAGTGAAAAAACCGCAAATGAGGAATAATATGGACTTATGCCCAAGATTCGCGTCTCCGAAGCAGCCCGATTTCTCGGCGTTAGCGACGACACCGTCCGGCGCTGGATCGAACAAGGAAGCCTGACCCCGCTGAAGGATGATTCCGGCCGGCTGGCCGTGGACGGGCTCGAGCTCGCGCAGCTCGCCCGGGAACAGGCCCAGCTTCCGGAGGACCCTGCCCGGGTGGGCAGCTCCGCCCGGAACCGTTTCGTGGGACTCGTGACCGCCATTACGGCCGATACCGTGATGGCGCAGGTGGAGCTACAGTGCGGGCCGTTCCGCGTCGTGTCGCTGATGAGCAGCGAAGCCGTGCGAGACCTCGGGCTGGAACTCGGCTCCGTCGCCACCGCCGTCGTTAAGGCCACCACCGTGATCATTGAAACGCCCAAGGGAAAGAGCCTCGCATGAGCCTCCGCACGAAGATCGCCGCCGTCGCCATGGCTGCAGCCATGGCCGCTGCCGCCGCCGGTTGCGCCGCGTCAACCGGCCAAAATCCCCCGGCAAGTGACTCCGGGAAGACTCTCACCGTGTTCGCCGCAGCATCGCTGAAGGCACCCTTCACCAAACTCGCCACCATCTTCGAGGAAAGTCACCCGGGCGCCAAAGTGGCGTTGAGTTTCGCCGGGTCATCCGATCTCGTCACCCAGATCAGCCAAGGAGCCCCCGCGGACGTTTTTGCCTCGGCGGACACCAAGAACATGGCCAAGCTCGCTGACGCCGGCCTGTTGGACGGTGCGGCCGCGAATTTTGCCACCAACGTCTTGGCGATCGCCGTCCCGCCGGCCAACCCCGCCTCGATCGCGTCCTTCGCCGACCTTGCCCGTCCCGGGGTTCGGGTGGTGGTCTGCGCCGGCCAGGTCCCCTGCGGTGCCGCCACTGCCGCCGTCGAGAAAGCCACCGGCATGACGCTGAAACCGGTCAGCGAGGAGTCCTCCGTCACCGACGTCCTGGGCAAAGTCACCGCGGGTGAGGCCGACGCGGGCATCGTCTACGTCACGGACGTCAAGGCTGCCGGTGACAAGGTCAAGGGGATTCCCTTCGCTGAAGCGGACAAGGCCATCAATACCTACCCCATCGCCACAGTCGGTTCCAGCAAGAATAAGGAACTGGCCGCGGCCTTCAATGCGCTGGTCACCGGTGCTGAAGGTAAAAAGGTCCTGAGCGATGCCGGGTTCGGCGCACCGTGAGACGCGCATGAGGCACGGCTATCAGGGTGTCCCGCGCTGGATCTACGTCCTCGCTGTGGCGGGGTCCCTGTTCGTCCTGCTGCCCCTGGCCGCCATCGTCGCGAAGGTCAACTGGGCGGAGTTTCTGCCGCTGGTCACGTCGGAATCGTCCCTGACCGCGCTGGGATTGAGCCTGCGCACCTCCGCGGCCAGCACGGTGCTGTGTATCGTGCTGGGCGTGCCGCTGGCTCTCGTCCTGGCCCGCGGGCAGTTCCGCGGTCAGCGGCTCCTCCGCTCCTTCGTGCTGCTGCCGCTCGTCCTGCCGCCCGTCGTCGGCGGCATCGCGCTTCTCTACACTTTTGGCCGGCAGGGTCTGCTCGGCCGCTCGCTGGAACTGGCCGGTATCCAGGTCGCCTTTTCGACGACGGCGGTGGTCCTGGCCCAGACCTTCGTCGCACTGCCCTTCCTGGTAGTGAGCCTTGAAGGGGCGCTGCGCTCGGCCGGGAGCCGGTACGAGGCCGTCGCCGCGACTCTGGGCGCCCGCCCCACCACGGTGCTGCGGCGCGTAACCCTTCCCCTGGTGCTGCCCGGGTTGGCTTCCGGCGCCGTGCTTTCGTTCGCGCGCAGCCTTGGCGAATTCGGCGCCACGCTCACGTTTGCCGGCAGCCTGCAGGGCGTCACCCGGACCCTGCCGCTGGAGATCTACCTGCAGCGCGAGACCGACGCCGATGCCGCCGTCGCGCTGTCCCTCCTTCTTGTCGCGGTGGCGGTCGCCGTCGTCGGGCTGTCCTACCGGCGCCCCGGGACGGCCGGCGGGCGGGGATTCAGCGGGGCTGAACGCGCAGCGCGGGACGGGGCGCCGGAGCCGGCGCCGGAGAGAGCGGCGCCGTGAGTGTCCGGATTGACGCCGCCATTGCCGCCCGCGGCTTTGACGTGTCCCTGAGCCTGGCGCCGGGGGAAACCGTCGCCGTGCTGGGCCCCAACGGGGCCGGCAAGTCCACGCTGCTGTCAGTCATTGCAGGCCTGCTCCGGCCGGACGCAGGGAGGGGCGACGTGGACGGCAAGGTCCTGTTCGACCTCAGTCCCGCGACGAACACCTGGACGGCGCCCCACCGGCGCGGCACTGTCCTCCTGGCGCAGGAGCCGCTGCTGTTTCCGCACCTGAGCGCGCTGGACAACGTGGCCTTCGGCCCCCGCAGCGCCGGCGTGGCCAAGGCCACGGCCCGGGAAACCGCGCGGCACTGGCTGGCCGAAGTAGACGCCGTCGACCTCGCGTCCCGGCGGCCCGGGGAACTCTCCGGAGGCCAGGCACAGCGGGTGGCCGTGGCACGGGCGCTGGCCGCCGACCCCGAGGTGCTGCTCCTGGATGAACCCATGGCGGCCCTGGACATCCACGCCGCGCCGCTGCTGCGCCGACTGCTCAGGCGCGTCCTCGCCGGGCGCCGGGCCGTCATTGTCACCCACGACGTCCTGGACGCCTACATGCTCGCCGACCGGGTGATCGTCCTGGAAGAGGGCAGGATCACCGAGGAAGGCCCGGTCCGCGAGGTGCTCCAGCGCCCGCGCAGCCGATTCGCCGCCGGTCTCGCCGGGCTGAACCTGGTGGCCGGCACCGTTACCGCCGCCGGTATCCGGTCGTCCGAGGGGCTGGAATTTGCCGGTCAGCATGATGCACCGCTGGTCCCCGGGCAGGCAGGCGTGGCCGCGTTCCCGCCGTCGGCCGTGTCCGTGTTCCTCTCCGAAGCGCACGGCAGCCCGCGGAACTCGTTCCGGGTGAGGCTTACGGACCTCGAGCCGCACGGGGACCAGATACGGGTCCGCGCCGGCGAGCTGGCGGCCGACATCACTCCGGCCGCCTCCGCGGACCTCGGCCTGGCGCCGGGGCTGGAGGCCTACTTTGTGGTCAAGGCCGCGGCGGTGTCCATCTACCCGGCGTAGGTTGCTGTCTTGGCGGGGTGTGGTTGGCGTGGATGGTGCTGGTCAGTCCCGGGCCGGTCAGCTGCGGGCGGCGCGGACCGGGCGGCGCGGACCGGGTGCTGGCTGGCCGCGCCTATCTTGCGGGTCAGCCGCGGGCGGCGCGGACCGGGTGCTGGCTGACGATGGAGACACGGTTGAACGCGTTCATCGTGATCGCCAGCCAGCTGACGGCGGAGAACTCCTCGGCTGTCAGGTGCTTGCGGGCTTGGGCGCCCTCGCGGTCGCGGGCGTGGGCGTCGGCGATGGCGGTGATGGCCTCGGCCAGAGTCAGGGCGGCCCGTTCCTTGTCGGAAAAGAGAGCGGTGTCGCGCCAGGCGGGAAGCACAGCAAGACGCTGGGCCGACTCGCCGTTCTTGACTGCATCGCCCACATGCAGGTCCAGGCAGTAGGCGCAGCCGTTGATCTGCGAAATGCGGACATTGAGCAGCTCGATCAGCTTCCCGTCCAGGCCAGCCTCTGCGGCGGCTTCCTTGGCTTTCAGGCCCAGACCGTTGAGCGCGCGCCAGGCGGCAGGGTGTTCCTTGTCCAGGAAGACACTCCGGTGCCCGGGATTCTGCGGTGCCGACGTCTCGTTCATGGATTCCACAATACCGACGAGCTTCCGCGTGCCCCGGAGCGTCGTGTGACAATTTTGTCAAACATATGACAAGCTTTGGAGGTGGGAGTGATTGGTCCGGCGGCTGGTTCCTTGGGGGACCCGGCCGCCGTGCCGCTCCTTCCCGGCCGGCACTCCTTGCCAGCGGGCTGGCCCTGCCGAGTTCTGCCAAGCGCTGCGGGGCATGCCCCGCGTCCGGACTTGGTTGCGAGGATAAGTCCTGTGGCTGCGCCGACTCCGGAGGACATGTCCAGTGGTCGCCTGCCCCAGCCGTGGACATGTCCAGTTTTGAGGTCCACGAACGGGCATGAGGGGAGTATGTCCCCTCATGCAGGTCAGCCGCGGGCATGTCCCGCGGTTACGAGCGTCAGCGGAGGACATGCCCCGCTGTCACACGGTGCTAGGGGGCGAGATGTCCAGCCTTCAACGCGGTGCGGAGGGTGAGGGCATTACCGACCAGCTCCAGGAACACTAAGTCATCCCTCGCTGCGCGTCGAGGGGCTCCTGTGGGCATGCTCATTGACCGGCCCTGGGGCGGCGCACCGGTTCATTCTTGGTGCCGGCCTTGGCGGCCATGCTCATTCTGGATGCGGGCTCCTGTGGGCATGCTCATCTTTTTCGCCCTGCTGGATTGGGCATGTCCAGTCTTTGATTCGAACGGTGGGCGTGCTCATCGGTCTGCAGTGGCGTGGGGGGACATGCTCATTCCCGGCGCCGAAGCCGGGGCCATGCTCATTTTTCGCGCCTGGAAGGACGGGACATGTTCATTCCTGGATTCGACCAGTGGACATAGTGGGATTATGTCCATTCTTGGCGGAAAGGGGAACGCATGTTCCGGGCGGCAGCGGTCCGGGTCGGAGGTGTGCGGCCCCGCACCCTGCGGCACGCTGCCCCGCAGCCCCGCAGCCCCGCAGCCCCGCAGCCCCGCAGCCCCGCAGCCCCGGGCCCCGCAGCCCCGGGCCCCGCAGCCCCCGGCCCCGCACCCCCGAGCCCCCGGCCCCGCGCCCCCCTCGGCCCGTGCCAGCGGGGACTCCGGCCCTAGACAGCTGTTTCGCCGTCGGCAAACATGGACCCAAAGGGACCCAATGCAAAGTTGAGCGGAGTACACTCAACTTTAATATCAGCATGTTCCCGAAAGGAGCTCTCTTTGGACGCCAAATTCACCACCAAGAGCCAGGAGGCTCTTGCGGCTGCCGCCATGAACGCCTCGACGGCCGGAAACCCGCAGCTCGAACCTGCACACCTGCTCAAGGCGCTCATGGATCAGCGGGAGGGCGTTGCGGTCGCACTCCTCCGCGCCACGGGCACGGACCCGGATTCCGTCAGCGTCCAGGCCAGCTCCGCCATCAAGTCACTTCCGTCCACCTCCGGCAGCTCTGTGCAGCAGCCGCAGCTGTCCCGCACCGCCCTGCAGGCCATCAAGAATGCCCAGAACGAGGCCGAGCGCCTCGGCGACACCTTCGTCTCCACCGAGCACCTGCTGCTGGGGCTGGCGTCCGGAAGTGACGCCGTCGGCAAGCTCATGCGCGACGCCGGCGCCTCCCACGAAGCCCTGCTCGCCGCCCTGCCCGGGCTCCGCGGCGACCGCAAGGTGGATAACGCCGACCCGGAAAACACCTTCCAGGCGCTGGAGAAATACGGCACCGACCTCACCGCGATCGCGCGCTCCGGAAAGCTGGATCCGGTGATCGGCCGCGACGCCGAGATCCGCCGCATCATCCAGGTCCTGAGCCGCCGTACCAAGAACAACCCCGTCATCATCGGCGAACCCGGCGTGGGTAAGACCGCCGTCGTCGAAGGACTTGCCCAGCGGATCGTCGCCGGGGATGTCCCCGAGAGCCTGCGCGGCAAAACCCTGATCGCCCTGGACCTTGCGTCCATGGTGGCCGGCGCCAAATACCGCGGCGAATTCGAGGAGCGGCTCAAGGCCGTCCTGGAGGAAATCAAGAGCTCCGAGGGCCAGATCGTCACCTTCATCGACGAGATCCACACGGTGGTGGGGGCCGGTGCGACCGGGGACAGCTCCATGGACGCCGGCAACATGCTCAAGCCCATGCTGGCCCGCGGCGAGCTCCGGCTGATCGGCGCCACCACTCTCGATGAATACCGCGAGAACATCGAGAAGGATCCCGCCCTGGAACGCCGCTTCCAGCAGGTCTTCGTCGGGGAGCCGAGCGTGGAGGACACCATCGGCATCCTGCGCGGCCTCAAGGAGCGGTACGAGGCCCACCACAAGGTCGCCATCGCTGACTCCGCCCTGGTCGCCGCCGCCACGCTCTCCAACCGCTACATCTCCGGGCGGCAGCTGCCGGACAAGGCGATCGACCTCGTGGACGAGGCAGCGTCCCGGCTGCGCATGGAGATCGATTCCGCCCCGGAGGAGATCGACCAGCTGCGCCGCTCCGTGGACCGCCTGACAATGGAGGAACTGGCCCTGGCCAACGAAACCGATCCCGCATCGGTGGAGCGTCTCGCCGCGATCCGGGCGGACAAGGCGGACAAAAATGAAGAACTGGCCGCCCTCAACGCCCGCTGGGAAGCCGAGAAGGCCGGCCTGAACCGTGTCGGCGACCTCAAGGCCAGGATCGACGAACTGCGCTCCGCCGCCGAGAAGTTCCAACGCGAAGGCGACCTTGAGGCTGCCTCGCGCATCCTTTACGGCGAACTGCCCGCCCTCGAGCGGGAACTCAATGAAGCCGCTGAGGCGGAGTCGGCCCGGGTGGCCGGCGGCGGCGCCAAGCAGGATCTCATGGTGGCCGACGAGGTCACCGCCGACGACATCGCCGAGGTCATTTCGGCCTGGACCGGCATTCCCGCCGGGCGCATGCTGCAGGGCGAGAGCCAGAAGCTGCTGAACATGGAGCACGTCCTGGGCGAGCGGCTGATCGGCCAGAAGAAGGCCGTCGCCGCGGTCTCCGACGCCGTCCGCCGCGCCCGCGCCGGAATCAGCGATCCCAACCGGCCCACCGGCTCCTTCCTGTTCCTCGGTCCCACCGGCGTCGGCAAGACCGAACTCGCCAAGTCCCTCGCCGACTTCCTCTTCGACGACGAGCGCGCGATGGTGCGGATCGACATGTCCGAATACTCGGAAAAGCACTCCGTGGCGCGCCTCGTCGGTGCCCCTCCCGGGTACGTCGGCTACGAGGAAGGCGGCCAGCTGACCGAGGCCGTCCGGCGCCGGCCCTACTCGGTGCTGCTGCTCGATGAAGTGGAAAAGGCCCATCCGGAGGTCTTCGACATTCTCCTGCAGGTGCTCGACGACGGCCGTCTCACCGACGGCCAGGGCCGCACTGTGGACTTCCGCAACGTGATCCTGGTGCTCACGTCGAACCTGGGCAGCCAGTTCCTGGTGGACCCCACCCTCGACGCCGAGGCCAAGAAGAACGCTGTCATGGCCACCGTGCACGCCTCCTTCAAGCCGGAGTTCCTGAACCGGCTGGATGAAGTGGTGCTGTTCGATCCGCTGAGCGTGGAAGAGCTGTCCCGGATCGTGGAGCTGCAGGTCAAGGAGCTGGGCGAACGCCTCAAGGGCCGCCGGCTGAACCTTGAAGTCACCGAGGGCGCCCGCGCGTGGCTGGCGGTAACCGGCTTCGATCCCGCCTACGGCGCCCGGCCGCTGCGCCGGCTGGTGCAGCGCGAGATCGGTGACCGGCTGGCCAAAGCCATCCTGGCCGGCGAGATCTCCGACGGCGACACAGTTGTGGTGGACACCGCGCCCGACCTCATGGAACTCACCATGGGCGGGCCGGCGGTCACGGACCGGCCCGACGGCGGCGCGTCCACCGGCAGCGGCCTCTCGGTCCGGCGCAAGGAGTAGGCGCCGCCAGAAACAGTAAGTTAAACGCCGCTGGCAGCCGGGTCATCCCGGCTGCCAGCGGCGTTTAACCCGGTTCGCTAAGGCCACGCCAAGCTAGGGCGGGGCAACGCAGTGCAGGGCTCTAGGGAAGCAGGGACTCCATGATGACGTTCCCGCCGTCCGTCACGGCATAGCAGTCCACCCGGCGGTCGCCCTTGTTCCAGCTGCTCGAACTCGGGTAGGCCAGCTTGTAGCTCAGCGCGTAGTCGCCGGCCTTGTCCGTCAGGGGTGCGTCCTTGCAGGCATCGCGCGCCTTTTGCTTGAGCGCATCCCGGCCGGGGTAGGAGTCATCTGCCGCGTACCTCTCCACGGCGACCAACTGGGCCGAATGGCCGGTGGCGCAGTCCACGATCGTGGACTGCTCGGCATTCGGGTCGAAGTCCTTGAAACAGTCACGCAACTGGAAGTCCAGGGGACTGACGCCTTCCAGCGGCAAGGCTCCCCGGCTGGCCGGAGCCGACGCCGACGCCGACGAGGTTGCGGGGGCAGGGCTGCTGCTATCCGCGGAGGGCTGGGCGCTGCCGGCAAACGAGGCCACGGCCCACCACACCAGAAGCCCGAGGACGACGAGCACGGCCGTGGCCACGCCGAGCCGCTTGGGCCCTTGCCGGCGGATCCGGCGGGCGAGGGGGCGTGCGGTGTCTGAGACTGCTGAGGTGATGCCGGCGAGGCTGACGCCTGAGAGCTTCGCGGACAGGCGGTTGGCGGTGGACGGTTTCGTGGCCGCGGGGTCGTCAGTCCGGGGCGCCCCGGCCGGCCCGGCGGCCCTATCCGCCGGAGATGTCGCGGTCCGTTCCGGGTCGGCCGTCACAACGGGCAGGGCGGACGTCGGCAGCCTCGAAGGCGGCGGCGGGACGGACCCGGCGTCGTGCCTTGGATTCTCTTCAGTCACTGAGAAATTCACCACTTCCGTGCATCTTTGCCGGGGCTGGAGGCCCGGCATTGTCACCCTTTTCCGGGCGCACATCACGAAACTCTATCGAAGAAGCGAGTGGGGGCGCATACGCCGGGGACCGCGACGGCGGCTTCCGGAGGCGCAACACTGTCCCCAGGGGGCGGGCCGGCAAGCAGTTGACGCCGAAAGCATGTAATCTAGGTGTACGACAAATTGACCAAACATTCCGGGGCCTCACCGATCGCCAAAGGTGACCACCTCCGGTCCAAGTACAAAAGGGGGTCACGCCATGGGGCGCGGCCGTCAAAAGGCAAAAGCTACCAAGCAGGCTCGGGACATCAAGTACTACTCCCCGAACACTGACTATTCGGCCCTTCAGCGGGAGCTCACGGGCCCGGGAAGTCGTGCCACGAACCACTTCACGGATGACCCGGTCGAGCCGGATTATTCGGCGTATGTGGATAAGTACGCGGACGATTTGGAAGACGACGACGACGAGGTAGATTCCCGTCGGATTGGTTAGTCGACGCTTCCGCCCGGGAGCTTTGCCCGGGGGGAACCTTCCGGCACTGCGGTGCCAGCCATAGATTTTCAGGCCGCCGGCCACACCTGTGCTTCAGGCGTGGCCGGCGGTTTTTCTTAAGCCCCCGGGCGGACCACCTCGCGACGCCGCGGAGTTGTCACCACCGGGGCCCCGGGCTACGTTGAGCGTGCCGGATTTTCCCGGACACGACGCCGACGCCCGGAAGGACAGCCATGACCATGCGCACAGGATTCGCCGAGGGCGAGCTCTGCTGGACCGACCTCCAGACCAGCGACGTGGAGGCGGCGAAGGCCTTCTACGCGGAAGTTTTCGGCTGGCGGTACGAAGACCTGCCCACTCCGGACGGACGCAGTTATGCGAAGGCCTTCCTTGGCGATGACCTCGTGAGCGTCATCGCCCCGCAGACGCCTGGGCGGGAATCCGCGGGCCAACCGGGCTGCTGGAACGTGTATTTCGCCACCGACGACGCCCGGGACCTGGCTGCCGAACTGGCCCATTCCTCCGGGCATCTTGAGTTCGGCCCCGAGGCCGTCGGCGACACCGGCGTCATGGTCTTCTTCGCCCCGCCCGGCGGCGGAACCACGGGTGCCTGGCAGGCCGGCAGCCACTTCGGAGCTGCCCGGAGCCAGGAGACCGGCGCCCTGGTGTGGGCCGAGCTGCTGACGCCCGAGCCGCAGGCCGCCGTCGGGTTCTTCCAGCAGCTCTTCGGGCATGAGGTGACCGAATACCCCCAGGACGACGGCGGCACGTACACCACGCTCATGGTGGACGGCACCGAGGTGGCCGGGATCGCGCGGGTGCCCGGCGATGCGCAGGACACCCTGCAGCCCGGGTGGCAGGTCTACTTCGGCGTGTCCGATGTTGCGGAAGCAGTGAAGGCGGCGGTGGCCGCGGGCGGCGTCGTGCTGGTGGCGCCGGATGAGGGAGAACCGGAGGACGCCGAGGAAGCCGGCACCATCGCCACGCTCAGGGACCCGCAGGGCGGCGTCTTCAGCGTGCTGGAGGTCTAGAACCGAAGGCTTAAACAGATCGAGTGCTCCACAACGGCCCTTATGAAGCTGCTAAAGGGCGGTCTTGGAGCACTCGATGCGGGTAGAGGCCTTTAGGCGTAGGCGTTGACCAGGCGGACCGCGCCGCCGTCGACGCCCTTGGCGCCCTGGACGTAGTCGGGGCCGGACTTGATGATCGAATCCGAGTTCTCCTCCACCGTGCCCATGACCCAGGACGGCAGACCGCGGTCGTTGAGCCGGTTCACGGCGGCATCGGCAGCTTCCGGGGAAACGATGGCGACCATGCCCACGCCCAGGTTCAGGGTGCGCTCGAGGTCGGCGAGCGGGACGTTGCCGAGCTCGGAGACCAGCTTGAAGATGGGCGGCAGTTCCCACGTGGCGCGGTCAACGGTGGCGAGCAGGCCCTGGGGGAGGACGCGGGCGAGGTTGGCCGCGAGGCCGCCGCCAGTGACGTGGCTGAAGCCGTGCACGGCCTTGCCGCCCGCGGAGCCGTTCACCGGGAAGGTGCGGGCGAGGTCCAGGCAGTCGGCGGCGTAGACGCGGGTGGGCTCCAGGAGTTCCTCGCCCAGGGTGCGGCCGAGTTCGGAGACCTGCCGGTCCAGGGCCCAGCCTGCGTGGTTGATGACGCGGCGGACCAGGGAGTAGCCGTTGGAGTGCAGGCCCGAGGAGGCCATGCCGATCACGACGTCGCCGGCGCGGACACGGTCCGGACCCAGCAGGGCGTCGGCCTCGACCACGCCGGTGGCTGCACCGGCGACGTCGTACTCATTTTCGCCGAGCAGGCCGGGGTGTTCGGCGGTCTCGCCGCCCACCAGGGCGGTACCGGCGACCGAGCAGGCGGCCGCGATGCCGCGGACGATGTCCGCGATACGTTCCGGCACAACCTTGCCGCAGGCGATGTAGTCGGTCATGTACAGCGGCTCGGCGCCGACCACGACGATGTCGTCTACCACCATCCCGACGAGGTCAAACCCGATGGTGTCGTGGATGTCCATGGCCTGCGCGATGGCCACCTTGGTGCCGACCCCGTCGGTGGAGGTGGCCAGGAGGGGCCGCTTGTAGGTCAGCAGCCGGGAGACGTCGTAAAGACCTGCGAACCCGCCAACGCCGCCGATCACCGAGGCGTTGTGGGTTGCCTTCACGGCATCCTTCATGAGTTCGACGGCGCGGTCTCCCGCTTCGACGTCGACGCCGGCGGAGGCGTAGGTGATGCCGGCGTTCTGGGCGGCGTTCATGTCAGCGGCCGGGGAGGCGGAAGTCATACTGGCTCTTTCTTGTCGGCTTTGGTGACGCGGTCGGCATCGGTGAGCAGTTCTTCGAATTCGGAGTCCGGCCCCGGATCGCAGCCCGTGGCGCCGGCCTTCTCGGCCGGGTCGTCCGAGATCGACGTGCCGGGTTCGGCGTCGGGGGCGTCGGACCCGGCCTCCGCCGGGGCGGCCGGCGCGGAAGCGTCCGCTCCGGAAGCAGCTCCGCCGTTGGCAGGAAGACCGCCGAGGTCCGTGCGCTCGAGCAGGTTCTTGCCGAGCTTGTCTGCGCCGGGCAGCTCGATCGGGTATTTGCCGGTGAAGCAGGCGGTGCAGAGGCGTTCGCGCGGCTGCCGGGTGGCGGCGATCATGCCGTCCTCGGAGATATAGGCCAGCGAGTCGGCGCCGATCGCCTGGGAGATCTCGTCGATGGTGGCGCCGTTGGCGATCAGTTCCGCGCGGGATGCGAAGTCGATGCCGTAGAAGCATGGCCACTGCACCGGCGGCGAGGAGATCTTGACGTGCACGGAGGCGGCGCCGGCTTCGCGGAGCATCCGGACGATGGCACGCTGGGTGTTGCCGCGGACGATCGAGTCGTCCACCACCACGACGCGCTTGCCGCGGATCACGGATTCCAGGGCGTTGAGCTTGAGCCGGATGCCGAGCTGCCGCAGGGTCTGCGACGGCTGGATGAAGGTGCGGCCCACGTAGGCGTTCTTGACGAAGCCGTGCGCGAACGGGATGCCGGATTCCTCGGCGTAGCCCACGGCGGCGGGCGTGCCGGATTCCGGGACCGGAATGACAATGTCCGCTTCCTGGGTGTTCTCGCGGGCCAGCTGGCGGCCCATCTCCACCCGGGATTCGTAGACCGAGCGGCCGGCAATGGCGGCGTCCGGGCGGGCAAGGTAGACGTATTCGAAGACACAGCCGGCCGGGGTCGCGTCGGCGAAGCGCTGGGAGCGGACGCCGTCCTCATCGATCGCGATGAATTCGCCGGGCTCGATTTCGCGGATAAAGCTCGCGCCGACCGTGGCCAGGGCTGACTGCTCGGAGGCGACCACCCAGCCGCGCTCCAGCCGGCCGAGGCACAGCGGGCGGATGCCGTAGGTGTCGCGGGCCGCGTAGAGGGTTCCCTCATCCATGAAGACGAAGCAGAAGCCGCCCTTGATCTTGGGCAGGAGCTCCAGGGCGGTCTGTTCGAGGGACTTCCCCTCTTCACCCTCCAGGAGTGCCGTGACCAGGGCGGTGTCCGAGGTGTTGCCCTGCTTCATCTCGCCGCTCAGGTTTCCGCCGTTGCGGTCCGTGATCATGGCCTTGAGCTCGGCCGTGTTCGTCAGGTTGCCGTTGTGGGCCAGCGCCACGGTGCCCGTGGAGGTCGCGCCCAGGGTGGGCTGGGCGTTGGCCCAGTGGCTCGCACCCGTAGTGGAATAGCGGCAGTGGCCGACGGCCAGGTGCCCGGTCAGGGTGTTCAGCGTAGCCTCGTCGAAGACCTGGGATACGAGGCCCATGTCCTTGTAGACGTTGATCCGCTTGCCGTCGCTGGTTGCAATACCAGCCGACTCCTGACCACGGTGCTGCAATGCATACAGCCCGTAATAGGTAAGTTTTGCTACTTCTTCACCGGGTGCCCAGACCCCAAAGACGCCGCATGCGTCCTGAGGGCCTTTTTCGCCTGGGAGAAGATCATGAGAAAGTTTTCCATCGCCGCGTGCCACTGGTCGATTATCTCACGATGTGCGCTAAGACTTTTCCGGCGCCCGGTTTATGACCTGCCTGCAGGCTCAGGCGCGGCTCAGGCGCGGTTCTCGCCGTCGGCGTCGGGTGCGGAGTCCGGAACGGACTCGACGACGGCCCGCTCGGTGCGGCGGACGCTGATCCGGTCCAGGACCAGGGCCGCCACGGCACCGAGAATGACGCCGCCGGCCGCGCAAAGGACCATGAAGAAACCAAAAACGGAGCCGCTGTCGTAGCTGGCATCACCCGGGAGGGCGTAGGCGATGACGGCCGCCGCAACGACGCCTACGAGCCCGCCCAGGATCAGGAACGGCACGTACTTCGGCGCCCGCCGGACGGTGACCTCGCGTCGCTCCGGAACGCTGCCGGGGGCTGACTCGCCGTGGGGTTCGGTGCCTGCGGTGCCGGGGATTTCGTGGGAAGACATGCCGTTAAGCCTACTGCCCTTCGACTCATTGCCGGAGACCCGTTCCGGGAGCAGACTAGGGCTAGGAACAGACGAGCCAAGGATCCGCCATGTTAGCCTCAGCCGACCGCGTTCGCGACGAGCAGCGCCTGCTCTGGGATGAGTTCTCGGCGGCCTGGAAGAAGTGGGACGTTGAACTGCTCGACTGGCATGCCCCGTTCGGGGACGCCCTGCTTGAGGAGCTCCGGCTGCGCCCCAGCTCCTGGGTCCTGGATGTCGCGGCAGGCACGGGGGAACCTGCGCTCAATGTGGCCGGCCAGGTGCCGGACGGGCGGGTGGTCCTCGCTGACATTTCCGCCGGTATGCTCCGCGTGGCCGAAGAAAAGGCATTGGCCCGGGGCCTGCGCAACGTTGACTTCAAGGTTTGCGACGCTGCCGCCATGCCCTTCGGTGACAACACGTTTGACGCCGTGTACTGCCGCTTCGGCTTAACCTTCTTTCCGGTCATGTCCGCGGCCATGCGAGAGATGGCGCGCACCGCCAAGCCGGGCGCCCGGGTCGGCGCCGTCGTTTGGGGACGTGCCGCCGAGAACCCGTGGGCCAGCCTGATCCTGGGCACCATTGCCCGGCACCGCGAGCTGCCTATTCCGCCCGCAGGGACTCCGGGGCTTTTCCGCTGTGCACCCACCGGGTTCATGACGCGGATGTTCACGGACGCCGGGCTGGTGGACGTGACCGAGCGCAAGGTCAGCACCGACCTCGTGTTCGAATCCCCCGAGAGCTACTGGGAGTTCATGACGGACATCGCGACCACAGTGGCGATGGGGCTGGCCAAGGCGGACGAGAAGTCTCGGGCTTTGATCCGCTCGGACGTATTCGCGTTGCTGGGTCGCTATGAGCACGACGGCGCCATCCAGCTCCGGTCCACCGCCACGGTGGTGGCCGGGACCAAGGTGTAGGCAGCCGGCCGGTTTTTCGCGCCGTTTTCGGACCCGCAGCCCGACCCAACAACCGGCCCAGCGCCACTTAGCCGGGTTTTCGCGCCGTTTTCGGACCGGCGCGTCGCCATTGGTCGGATGCGGCCCGGATCCGCGCTGCATCCGTCCGGTTCCCGAGCCATGGTCCGAAACCGCAGCGAAAACCGCCCGAAGCGCGGCCCGGATCCGCACTGCCTGTGTCCGATTCCGTAGCGCCTTCCCGGAAGCCTGGCAGGATCAGCGTCGGCAGGACGGGAGTGTCTGCCTCGGAACGCCTGCCGCGGCCAGAAATGCCTCAAATTTTCCGGGACTGGAGAGCTCCGACCACGTCCAGCGGATCACGCGTCGGCCGGTGGCGCGAATCCGGTCCTCCCGGCGCTTCTCATCGGTGAGGGCTTCAGCGGGTGTCCGGCCCTGCAGGAACTCCGCCTTGCGGTACTTCACGAGCCCGTCGAATTCGCCGCACAGCTGCTCCTCGGGCCAGTCAAAGTCTGTGAATGCGACCAGCCCGCGGGCGTCGCGGATTTCGACCTGAAGGAGTGGAATCCGGAAGCCGAGCCGGTGCATCAGGGCGCGGCTCACCGATTCGCCGGGGGAGCCGGACGCCGGATCAGCGAAATCCAGGGCGGTCCGGATTCGCCGGGCTGCCGCTCTTGTGTAGTTGCCGTCAATGCCGGCGTGGAGTTCCTCGCGGCCGAGCGGTGCCAGATTGCCAGGCTGCGGCCGGAGGACGTGGTCGAATACCGTGACTCCCTGTTCGAACGATTCGAAGGCGGCCAAGTCCAAGGCTGTCCGGACGCGGTCCGTGACCAGGAGCCCGTGACGCTCCTCGATCTGTGCCGAGTCCAAATCGACGAAATGCCGCCGAACCCCGGCGCGCGAGCGGCCGCCGCCGTCGTCGAAAGTGCAGGCATGCACCAGATGGCAGCGGCCCAGCAGCGGCATGTCCCACAGGGCGGCGGAAGACTGGCGGCAGAAGATGGTGCGGCTCTTCAACGTGGAGGCCGCCGCCCGGATGAGGACCGGATACCGGTCCCACGGCGTCAGCGATTCCCAGTCCTGCGCCCGGACGTAGACGCCCTGCCGGATCCGCCGGAGCTGCCCGGACTTCGCCTGCCGCGCAAGACCCCGTGCGTCCTGGCCGAGCCGCGCAAGGTCGCTGCTAAGAATCAGTGGTGGTAGTTCCATGCCCCGATGGTGGCCCGTGCGGCTGGGCCGGACAACCACCGCCGGGGCGGATGTGGAGAACCCTTCCGCGGCAGTTTCAGACCGGCGCGACGACGTCGGACTGGCGCGGCGCGGATCCGCGCTGCCTGTGTCCGACTCCGTAGCCGTGGTCCGAAACCGCAGCGAGAACCGCCCGGAGCGCATCCGGAACCTCCGGGCGCGGCCGGTGGGAAGCCCGAGGCGGGCGCGGACGGTCAGACGCCCGAGGCGCCGGGTGCGGCCGGTTAGACGCCCAGTTCTTCCTTCAGCGCCGCGACGTGGCCCTGGGCCTTGACCTGGTACTGCGCCAGCTTCACCTTGCCCTCGGGGTCCAGCACCACGGTGGAGCGGACGATGCCCTCGGTGACCTCGCCGTGAACCAGCTTCTCGCCCCAGGCGCCGTAGGCGAGGGCGACAGCGTGGTCCTCGTCGGCCAGGAGCGGGAAGGTCAGGGCAAAGTCGCCGGTGAAGTGGGCCAGGGCCTCGGGGGCGTCGGGGGAGATGCCCAGGACCTCGTAGCCCGAGCCCTGCAGGGACGCGAGGTTGTCGCGGAAGTCGCAGGCCTCGGTGGTGCAGCCGGGGGTCGCGGCCTGCGGGTAGAAATACACAATGACGTTCTTGCCGCGGTAGTCGGCGAGGGACACGGCCTTGCCCTCGGCATCGGGAAGGGTGAATTCCGGGGCCGGGGTGCCGGGCTGGAGCTTGACGGTCGGATTGGCGTTCATGAGGATCCTTCAGGAGAGGTAGACAACGGGTCTGTGGTGCACAACACCGGCGTCGCAGGCTGTATTCCGCCGTCTGGCAACGCCCGTCTGCGTCCGCCAGCTGCGCCGGGTCCGGTGCGCTGTGACAGCTTTTTCATAGCTCCGACATAGGTGCCGTGGCTAGTTTGAAGCAACTATGGAACATCACACGCCACGCCAGCAACGAATCGGACCCCGGCCCGCGACGGGCAGTAAACCGCGTCGGGCGGCCGTCCGGCTACGGACCCTGATCGCGGCGGCCTGTGCCGCAGTGCTAGCCGTCGCTCTGGCCGCCGGCATCTTCTCAGCCGCGGAGGCACGAACGACGACGACCGCCGCTCCCGGAGCGTCCGCGGCCAGCCCGGCCGCCAGCGCGGCAGCAGGCGGCAGCGCATCGCCGTCGGCCGGTCCCGCCGCGTCGGCCCCGGCATCCGCCGCGGCGGCAGGATCCGTCGACGCCGCACTGGACGCGAAAATCCAGGCCATTATCGACGCCAACAGCCAGTACCAGATCGGCGTGGCGCTGATCGACGTGTCGTCCGGCGCGGACCCCGCAGACGTCCACGAATACGGCGTCCGGGAGCAATTCGTGGCGGCCAGTACCGCCAAAGTCCTGGCCGCCGCGGCCTACTACCACCTGGTCGAAACCGGCGCCGCCAGCCTCGATGACCCGTTGGGCGACTACACCGCCGGGTTCCAGCTGCGCGAAATGATCCAGCAGAGCGACAACGACTCGTGGTCGCTGATCATGGATGCCGTGGGCCACGAGGAGCTGACGGAGTACGCGGCGTCGCTGGGCGTGACCTACGATCCGGAAACCAACACGCTGACCCCGGCGGAAATGGCCGGCATCCTGTCCGGGGTCTATTCCGGAACGCTCCTCAACGCCGAGGACACCGCGCAGCTGCTGTCCTACATGCAGGACACCAACTACGAGACGCTCATTCCCGCCGCCGTGCCGGATGGGATCACGGTGTTCCACAAGTACGGGCTCCTGGACGATGAACTGCACGACGCCGGCATCCTCACCAAGGACGGCACGGCCTACGCGCTGGTCATCTACACCAAGGGCCAGAGCCTGAGCGACGTCCCGGAACGCACCGAGGTGATCCATCAGCTGACGCAGGCCGTGACGGGCGCCCTCTTCTAGGCCGCCCGTGACAGAACGTGCGGCGTCTTCGGAAATCCGCGGCGGAATCAGACGACCGCACCGCGGATCCGCGGCGCCTCTGTCCGAAACCGTGGCAGAAAACCGAACGCGGCGCGGAGCGGGCCTCCGGCGCTTAGACGCCCAGCTCCTCGCGGAGAGCCCGCACGTGGCCCTGCGCGCTGACCTGGTACTGGGCCAGGACCACGTTGCCGTCGGGACCGACCACCACGGTGGACCTGAGGGTTCCTTCGCGGACTTCGCCGTCCACCAGCTTCTCGCCCCAGGCCCCGTACGCCAGGGCTGTGGCGTGGTCTTCGTCCGCGAGCAGCGGGAAGGTCAGGGCATGCTCGGCGGCGAAGGCGGACAGGGCCTCCCGTGCATCGGGGGAGATGCCCAGGACTTCGAATCCCGCGCCTTGGAGGGCGGCAAGGCTGTCGCGGAAGTCGCAGGCCTGCGTGGTGCAGCCGGGGGTGGCGGCGCGCGGGTAGAAGTAGACAATGACGTTCTTGCCGCGGTAATCGGCCAGGGAAATCCGGCGGCCCGCGGAGTCGGACAGCGTGAACCCGGGGGCCGGAGCGCCGGTCTTCAGCCTGGTGGTGGCGTGCAGCTTGGTGGTCACGGTGGATTGCATGAAGTTCCTTCGATCGAGGGTCGGGATGGTGGCCACAGCGGGGGTCAGATGGTGTATTCCGCCGGTCCGCGGACGGTCGCCAGCGGACCGGGGACGAAGCGGTAGCCGCCGCTGCGGACGGTGACGACGGCGTGCCGGCAGCCCTTGAGCTTCCGGCGCACCCGGCCGACGTACACATCGATAGACCGGGTGGCCGCACCAGGGGTGTCGAACGCGTCGAGGCAATGCTGCAGTTCCTGCCGGGTTACCGTGCGGGAGCAGTTCTGCACGAGGCATCTCAGGAGGGCGAACTCCACGTCCGTCAGGGGCACGCGCTCGCCGTCGAGCCTGGCGTCCCCGGCTGCGAGGTCGACGGCGAGCCGGGTGATGTTCCCGGGGGCGGGCGCCACCGGCGCCCCGCCGCCGACTGAGGCCCCGTCGTCGTCCCCAGCCCTGGCAGACAGAAGTTCGGCTCCGGCGGGAACCTCCGGTGCGATTCCCGCCGGGGTGCCGTCCTCGCCGGGGGACCGGACGACGGCGGACGTTGCTGCCCCGGCGGCGGGCCTAAAGTGGACTTCCGCCTCCGGGGCACATCTGAGGGCGCGGCCAAGCACGAGTTCGGCCGCCCGGGCCAGGGCCGCCGGGTCACAGTCGGCGTTGTCCGGCAGGGTGACCCAGACGGCCAGCCCCTTCGCGGTGAGGCCGGCCTGTCCAGGCCGTCCGATCTGTCCAGGCCGTCCGACCCGGCCGACATGCCCGGTCCGGCCAACCGGGCCGCGCTGTCCGTAAGCGGCGTGTGCCGGGCCGGCCGCGGCCGGCTGGCTCATACGCCGCCGCGGCGGATCAGCTTGCCGGTCGGAGTCCGGCCGTCAACCAGGGTGCCGCGGAGGTAGGTCTGCCGGACAACGCCGGAGAGCGCCTTGCCGTCATACGGGGTGATCGGGTTCTTGTGCTTGAGCTTGGAGACATCCACGACGTACGCCTCGTCCGGGGCAAAGACGGCGAAGTCGGCGTCGTACCCCAGCGCGAGCTGGCCCTTGTTGGAGAGGCGTGCCAGTGCGGCCGGCTTCTCGGCCATCCACGAGACCACCTGCTCCAGGGGGATGCCGCGGTGCCGGGCCTCGGTCCAGATCAGGGACAGGCCCAGCTGCAGCGAGGAAACGCCGCCCCAGGCCACCGCGAAGTCCCCGTTCTCCAGATCTTTCAGGTCAAGGGTGGACGGGGAGTGGTCCGAGACGATGCAGTCAATGGTGCCGTCCTGCAGACCAGCCCAGAGCAGTTCCCGGTTGGAGGCCTCGCGGATCGGCGGGCAGCACTTGTAGGCGGTGGCCCCGTCGGGGATTTCCTCGGCCATCAGGGTCAGGTAATGCGGGCAGGTCTCCACCGTGAGGTGGACGCCGTCGCGCTTGGCGGAGGCGATCATGGGTAGGGCGTCGGAGGACGAGAGGTGCAGGATGTGGGCGCGGGCGCCGGTCCAGCGGGCCCGTTCGATGACCTCGGCGATGGCCTTGTTCTCGGCGCCGCGGGGGCGGGAAGCCAGGAACGTCGAGTAATGGTCGCCGCCCGGGTGGGGTGCCCGGTCGATCGCGTGCGAGTCCTCGGCATGGACGATCATGAGCGAGTCAAAGGTCTTGAGCTCGGCCATGTCCTCTTCCATCTCGTCAGCGTCCAGGTGCGGGAACTCGTCCACGCCCGAGTGCAGCAGGAAGCACTTGAAACCGAACACGCCCTCGTCGTGGAGGCCGCGCAGCTCGGCCTTGTTCCCCGGCACGGCACCGCCCCAGAACCCGACGTCCACGAACGCCTGGTCCTCGGCCACCTCACGCTTGAGCTTGAGCCCTTCGACGGTGGTGGTGGGCGGGATGGAATTCAGCGGCATGTCGATGATGGTGGTCACGCCGCCGGCCGCGGCTGCCCGGGTGGCGGAGGCGAAGCCTTCCCATTCGGTGCGGCCGGGCTCGTTGACGTGGACGTGGGTGTCCACGAGGCCCGGCAGCAGGGTTTCGTCGTCGGCGAGCTCAATCACTTCCGCGCCGGCAAGCCCGTTGCCCAGGGGCTCGATCGCGACGATCTTGCCGCCGCGCACGCCCACTTCACGCGCGGCGATGCCGGCGGTGGTGAGGATGCGCCGGCCCCGGATGACGAGGTTAAAGCGTTCTTCAGACATTGAGGGGCTCCTTGGTGCGGGCACTTTTCGCTGGTGCGGTGCTGGCCGGGACCAGGCCCGGCAGTTCAGCGCCGATGCGCTTTCCCAATTGTTCAAGCAGAGGACCTGCTTCGGCTATACAAGTTTCTACCTTGGCCTCCAGCGAAGTCAGCGGGTAGACCTGCCGGAATCCGGATTCCTCCTGCTGTTCCGGTGTCAGGGTGGTGCGGCCGCAGACCGCGACCACCGGGACCCCGGCGCGCCGGGCCGCCCGGGCAACGCCCGCGGGAGTCTTGCCCAGCAGAGTCTGTTCGTCCAGGCTGCCTTCGCCGGTGATCACCAAGTCCGCGCCGGACAGCCGTTCTGCCAGTCCGGTGAATTCGAGGACGACGTCGATGCCCGGCCGGCGAGTCGCGGCCAGTGCCGCGATCGCCGCGTAGCCCACGCCGCCGGCTGCGCCCGCGCCCGGAGCCTCGGCTGCCCGGAGCGCCCGGGGGCCGATCTCGGATGTCAGGACCTCCACGAAGTGGGCCAATGCTGCATCCAGGAACACGACGTCGGCGGGGGTGGCGCCCTTTTGCGGGCCGAAGATGCGTGCGGCGCCGGCCGGTCCGAGCAACGGGTTGTCGACGTCGCTGGCGAGCACGAAGCGTGCCTCGTCCAGACGGGAGTCGAACCCGGAGAAGTCGATCCAGGCCAGCCGGGCCAGGGCAGCCCCGCCGAGCGGCAGTTCACGGCCGTCGGCGTCGAGCAACCGCGCGCCGAGACCCTGCAGGACGCCGGCGCCGCCGTCGGTGTTGGCGCTCCCGCCGACCCCGAGGATGATCTGCCGGCACCCGGCGTCGAGCGCTGCGCGGATCAGTTCGCCGGTGCCCAAGCTGCTGGCGCCGGTGGCGCTCGCCGAATCCGGCACGGCACCGGCGGGGCTGCCGGGCAGCAGGGCGAGCCCGGAGGCGGTGGCCATCTCGATGACGGCAACGCGACCGCGGACGGCGAAGTCCGCGCGGACCGGCTCACCGGTGGGGCCGCTGACGACGGCGCTCCGGCGGGCGAAGCCGGAGCCGACGGCGGCATCGAGGGTGCCCTCGCCGCCGTCGGCCACGGGAATCCTGAGTACCTCAAGGTTGCCGCCACAGGCGCGTTGGAGCCCAGTTTCAACGTGCCGGGCAACGTCCGGGGCGGAGAGCGAGCCTTTGAACTTGTCCGGCGCTATGACCACCTTCATCTCAGGCCTGCATCGCCAGGATGGCGGTGGGGGCGTCTTCGGAGGTCTCGGCCAGGGCCTCGAACTCGTTGACCGCGTTGATCTCCACACCCATGGAGATGTTGGTGATCTTTTCCAGGATCACTTCCACCACCACGGGAACCTTGAACTCGCCGGCCAGCGCCTTGGCCTTGTCGAAAGCGGACGCCAGGTCGTTGGGGTCCTCCACGCGGACGGCCTTGCAGCCCAGGCCTTCGGCCACCTTGATGTGGTCCACGCCGTAGCCGCTTGCCGTTGCCGAGAGATCAGTGGAGTTGATGTTCTCGAACGCCAGGGACACGTTCTGTTCCATGTTGAAGCCGCGCTGGGACTGGCGGATCAGGCCCAGGTAGGAGTTGTTGACCACCACGTGGACGTAAGGCAGGTTGAACTGCGCGCCGACGGCCAGTTCCTCGATCATGAACTGGAAATCGTAGTCACCGGACAGGGCAACAACGGTCTCGTCCGGCTTGCCGCGGACAACGCCGAGGGCGGCCGGGGCGGTCCAGCCCAGCGGACCGGCCTGGCCGGCGTTGATCCACTTGCGGGGGCCGAACACGTGCAGCATCTGGGCGCCGGCGATCTGTGACAGGCCGATGGTGGACACGTAGGTGGTGTCCTTGCCGAAGGACTTGTTCATCTCCTCGTACACGCGCTGCGGCTTGATCGGGATGTTTTCGAAGTGCGTCTTGCGGTGCAGGCTGGCCTTGCGTCCGGCGCACTCGGCCGCCCAGGCGCTGTAGTCCGGCAGGGTGCCAGCAGCCTTGCGCTCGCGGGCGAGTTCGACCAGCCCTGCCAGGGCCGCGCCGGCGTCGGAGGCGATGCCCAGGTCAGGCGAGAACACGCGGCCGATCTGGGTGGGCTCGATATCGATGTGCACGAATTTGCGGCCGGCCGTGTAGGTGTCCAGGCCGCCGGTGTGGCGGTTGGCCCAGCGGTTGCCGATGCCGATCACGAAGTCGCTGCGCAGGTAGTTCTCGTTGCCGTAGCGGTGGCTGGTCTGCAGGCCCACCATGCCGGCCATCAAGGCGTGGTCGTCCGGGATCGCGCCCCAGCCCATCAGGGTGGGGATGACCGGAACGCCCAGCAGTTCGGCCAGTTCCACCAGTTGCTCGGACGCGCCGGCGTTGATGATCCCGCCGCCGGCCACGATCAGCGGGCGTTCGCCGGCCGTCAGCATGTCGAAGGCCTTTTCCAGCTGCTTGCGGCTGGCCTTCGGCTTTTCCACGGGCAGCGGCTCGTAGGTCTCGATGTCGAACTCGATCTCGGCCATCTGAACGTCGATCGGCAGGTCCAGCAGCACCGGGCCCGGGCGGCCGGAGCGCATCAGCTGGAAGGCCTTCTGGAAGGCGCCGGGAACCTGGCCGGGCTCCAGGATGGTCATGGCCATCTTGGTGACGGGCTTGGCGATGGACTCGATGTCCACGGCCTGGAAGTCTTCCTTGTGCAGCTTGGCGACCGGGGCCTGGCCGGTGATGCAGAGCATCGGGATGGAATCTGCCCACGCGGCGTACAGTCCGGTGATCATGTCCGTGCCTGCGGGGCCGGACGTGCCGATGCAGATGCCGATGTTGCCGTCCGCCGCACGGGAGTAGCCGTCGGCCATGTGGCTGGCGCCTTCAACGTGGCGGGCCAGGGTGTGGCGGATGCCGCCGTGGGCCCGCATCGCGGAATAGAACGGGTTGATTGCCGCCCCTGGCAGGCCGAACGCCTCGGTGGCGCCCTCCTTTTCCAGGATGGCGACGGCTGCGTCAACAGTGCGCATCTTCGTCATGGTGTGCTCCTTGAAAGTCTGTTTTGGGTGTGGAGGGGGAGCCGCCGTCGTGAAGTACGACGGCGGTTGCCCTGTTTTGCTTGGTTCCGGCCTGTCGCCGGGCTGCTTACTTCCGGCCTGGGTTACTTTCGACCGCTGAGCTGGAGGACCTGCTTGAAGAGGCCCGAGTGGTCCAGTCCGCCGTCGCCCTGGTTGACGGTGGCGGCGACGAGCTGCGCGACGACGGCGCCGAGGGGGATGGCGACCTTGGCTTCGCGGGCAGCGGAGGTGACGATGCCGAGGTCCTTGTGGTGCAGGGCCAGGCGGAATCCGGGGTCGAAGTTGCGGTCCAGCATCTTCTGGCCCTTCTGGTCCACGACCTTGGAGCCGGCGAGTCCGCCGCCGAGGACCTTGAGGGCGGCGTCGGTGTCCACGCCGTAGGCCTCGAGGAAGGCAATCGCCTCGGCCAGGACCTCGATGTTGACCGCGACGATCAGCTGGTTGGCTGCCTTGACGGTCTGGCCTGAACCGGACGGGCCGACGTGGACGATGGTCTTGCCGACGGCCGTCAGGACGTCCTGGGCGGCCTCGAAGTCAGCGGCGTCGCCGCCCACCATGATGGACAGCGCGGCGTCAATGGCGCCCTGTTCGCCGCCGGAGACCGGGGCATCGAGGGGGCGGATGCCGGCTGCTTTGGCGTCGTCGGCCAAACGCTTGGCGACGTCGGGGCGGATGCTGGATGCGTCGATCCAGAGCGTGCCCTGCTTGGCATTGGCGAACACGCCGTCGACGCCGCCGACGACGCCTTCAACATCGGGGGAGTCCGGCACCATGGTGATGACGACGTCCGCGTCCTTGACGGCCTCGGCAATGCTGCCGGCGCCGCTGCCGCCTTCGGAGACGAGCTTGTCGATTTTGTCCTGGCTGCGGTTGAAGCCGGTGACCGTGTGGCCGGCCTTGACGAGGTTGATGGCCATGGGCAGGCCCATGATGCCGAGTCCGATCACTGCAACGTTGCTCATTGTTTTTCCTTTACTGAAGTCTTGTTAGCGCGGGTGGGTGGGCCCACGCCCGCCGGGTTCCCTGGCCGAGCTTGCGAGGCTAGCGCGGGGACTAGCCTGCGGCGTGCTGGCGGATGGCCCAGGCGAAGGCGGTTTCCGCCGGTTCCTTGTATTCAAGGCCGATGTAGCCCTCGTAGCCGAGTTCGCGGCTGCGGGTGATCCATTCGCCCAGCGGCAGGGTCCCGGTTCCGGGGGCACCGCGGCCGGGGCTGTCGGCGATCTGGATGTGGCCGAAGTCTTTGGCGTGGCCTTCGATGACGGCAGCGACGTCGTCACCGTTGACCGCCAGGTGGTAGAAGTCGGCCAGGAGCTTGATGTTCTCCGCGCCGGTTTCGTTCTTGACCCGGGCGATGACGTCGAGAGCATCCGCCGCGGTCAGCAGCGGGTAGCGGGGTGCGCCGCTGACCGGCTCCAGCAGGACGGTTCCGCCGATCCGGGCGACTCCGGCGGCTGCGGCGGCCAGGTTCTGTACGGCCAGTTCGTCCTGTTCCTCGGGGGAGTGCTCCTCCTGGCGGTTGCCGTAGAGGGCGTTGAAGGCGGTGCAGCCGAGTCGCGCGCCGATCCCGGCGACGACGTCGATGTTGTCTTTGAATTCGGCGCTGCGGCCCTTCCAGGACACGAGGCCCCGGTCTCCTGCGGGCATGTCGCCGGCGTTGAAGTTCAGGCCGGTGAGCTGCACGCCGGCATCCGTGATGGCGTTCTCGAACCGGGTGACCTGGGCGTCGGTAGGGACGGAGGTCTCGAAGGGCCACCAGAATTCGACGGCGTCAAAACCGGCGGCTTTCGCCGCGGCCGGGCGTTCCAGGAGAGGGAGCTCCGTCAGGAGGATGGAGCAGTTCACGGTGTACGTCATTGTGGGTTCCTTCCGGTGTGGGCGGGAGCTGGATCCCGGGCTTCGTTGCCTTGAAGATCGTCTCCTGCGATTTCCGCTTTGTGGAATTTAGATTCTGCTTTATGAAAAGTGTAGGGAAGTTAGGGCAGGAGAGTCAAGGGGTGCGCGTCAAGCGGCGTATGTCGAGGAGGGGCGCGGGAGTGCTGCGGATCCGGCGAAGGGTGGTTCTACCGCTTCGTGGGATCTTTCCGGGCTGCCAGGCCCACGAGCGCGCCGATGCCCAGGCCGACCAGCAGGCCTGTGAACGGCTTGTCGACGGTGGTGACTCCGATGGCGAAGCCGAGGGCCGCGCCAAGGAGCATTCCGATCCACAGGGATTCGTACTTCACAGCCTCAGGCTAGCAAGCATCGCCCGGGCCGCAAGGGCTTCCGGCTTGGGAACCTCATTTGGTGCGGAGGCGCGCACGGCCCCGGAACCACGAAAGAGTCCGGAACCACGAAGGAGTCCGCCCCGACAGGCGGGGCGGACTCCACAGGGTGATTCAGCACAGCGCGGATCAGCACTCGCTGGAGCAGCAATGTGCGGACCAGCAGTGCGTCCACCGGTACGGCGCGGACCGGCCTTAGGTCAGGCGGATCTGGCGGTTGACGTCCTTGTAGAGCAGGTAGCGGAACGGGCCCGGGCCGCCGGCGTAGCAGGCCTGGGGGCAGAAGGCGCGGAGCCACATGAAGTCGCCGGCCTCGACTTCCACCCAGTCGTCGTTGAGGCGGTAGACGGCTTTGCCCTCCAGGACGAAGAGTCCGTGTTCCATCACGTGGGTTTCGGCGAAGGGGATGGACGCCCCGGGCTGGAACGTGACGATGTTGACGTGCATGTCGTGGGCGAGGTCGTCGGGGTCCACGAAACGGGTGGTGGCCCAGGCCCCGTTGGTGTTCGGCATGGGCCGCGGCTCGACGTCCTGGTCACGGGTGACGAAGGATTTGGCCGTGAAGCCTTCCAGGGGCTCGTATGCCTTGCGGATCCACTGGAAGCTGGCGACCTCGCCGGCGGAGTCGTTGGACACTTTCCAGTCCGAGCCGGCGGCGAGGTAGGCATAGCCGCCGGCTTCGAGGTGGTGGATTTCGCCGTCGAGGGTCAGTGTCAGTTCGCCCTTGGTCAGGAAGATCACGCCTTCGACGCCGGCCTCTGCCTCGGGCTTGTCGCTGCCGCCGCCCGGGCCCACCTCGACAATCAGCTGCGAGAACGTCGTCGCAAAGCCGGCGATGGGCCGGGCGATGATCCAGGACCGGGTGTTGGTCCAGCCGGGAAGGTTACTGGTGACGATATCGCGCAGCACCCCCTTGGGGATGACGGTGTACGCCTCCTTGACCACGGCGCGGTCGGTGAGGAGCTGGGTCTGCGGCGGCAGGCCGCCTTCGGGTGAAAAGTAGTTGCTCATGGGTGTGTCCTTTTCGCTGAGGGGGTGGAAGAAGCGGCCAGCCGGGGGTGGGCCAGCACGGTGAGTTGGGGAAGGCCGACGTCGGCCAGCGCCAGGACTTCATCGGCGCCGACAGCGCCACATTGGACGCCGCGGAGCACAAAGGCTGCCAGGGCGCGTGCGGTGGCGGGCTCATCCATGACGCCGCCGCCGGTTTGTTCCACGTAATTGCGGAGCCGGGCAGCGGCAGCGGGGAGCCCTTGCCGGTAGAAGGCGTAGGTCGCGGCAAACCGGCTGGGCAGCTGGGCCGGGTGGAGGTCCCAGCCCTGGTAGTAGCCGCGTTCCAGCGACCGGCGGACCAGCCGGCCGTGGAGCTGCCAGGCCTGTTCCACGTTGTCGCCCACCGGGATGATGTTGGTGGAGCCGTCGGAGAGCCGGATGCCGGTGCCGGCCACGGCAAGTTGCATGACTTCCTTGGCGAAGTCCGCCACGGGATGTTCCATGGACTGGTATTCGGCCGAGATCTGCAGCGACGCGGAGTAGTCGTACGTTCCGTAGTGCAGCCCGCTGATCCGGCCGGGCACCGCGTGCGGCAGGCGCGCCACCGGCGAGGTCCCGTCCGGGCCCAGGATGAGCTGCGGCGTTTCCACCTGCACCTCGAACCGGAGCCGGCCCGCGGGGAGCGAGTGGACGTCCTCGAGCCGGGACACGGCGAACGCCATGGCCTCCACCTGCGCCACGGTGGTGACCTTGGGCAGGGTGAGGATGAGCCCATCCGGGAGTTCGCCGGCCGCGGCCAGCTGCGACACGAAGAGGTCCAGGGTCCGCAGTCCCCGGGCCCGGGTGGCGGCTTCGAAGCACTTGAAACGGATTCCGATGAACGGCGGCGCGGTGCCGGCGGCGACGGCGGCGGCCACGGCGGACCCCGCGGCAACAGCGGCGGTGTCCTCGGCGTCGTCGCCCCGGTCCCCGAACCCGTCCTCGAAGTCCAGCCGGAGGTCCTCGATGGGCTCGGTTGAGAGTTTGGCCCGGACCCGGGGCGCGACGGCCGCCGCCAGGTCGGCCTCCTGGCCCTGCAGTGCGCACAGGCTTTCGACGCCGCCGCGGGCGTCCACCGCGGCGAGGGCCTGGGCGCCCCAGTCGGCCGTGAACTCCGGGCTGAAGCGGTCGGCGGGAACGTAGACGGTGTGCACGGGCTGGCGGGAGCCGTCATCGCCCGGGTAGTTGCGCTCCAGCAGCCGGTCGGTGTCGGCGAGTTGCGCGTCAATCCTGGCGAGGTCGGCCCCGGAGAGGGACGGCGTCACCGGTCCTTGGCTCTGTCCCTGTGCCTGTGGCCGTAGTCCGGCGCCGGGGGAGGTGGCTGCCATGCTTCAGCCCACCAGCTCGTAGGCCGGGGTGGTGAGGAAATCGGTGTAGTCCTCGGACAGGCAGATGTCGCCGATCAGGCGGCTGGCCGGAAGGTAGTGCTTCGCAAAAGCGTCCTCGCCCACCTCGCCGCGGAGCTTCTCGGTCTCCTCGGCGAGGATGGCGGACACCAGTTCGCGGGTGACGGTCCGGCCGGTGTCGGCGAGCACCGAGTGGTTGCGGATCTGCTGCCAGACCTGGGATCGCGAGATTTCGGCCGTGGCGGCGTCCTCCATCAGGTTGTGGATGGCCACGGCGCCGTTTCCGGAGATCCAGACGGCGGTGTAGGCCACGGCCACGTAGAGGTTCAGGCGCATGCCTGCCTCGGTCACCTGGCCCTGGGCGGAACGGATGTCCAGAAGCTGCTCGGCGGTGACGCTGACCTCGGGCCGCTGCTTGTCCAGTTGGTTGGGCCGTGCGCCCAGGACGGAGTCGAACACCTCGCGGCAGATCGGGACCAGGTCCGGGTGTGCGACCCAGGAGCCGTCGAATCCGTCGTTGGCCTCGCGGGTCTTGTCCGCCCGGACCTTCTCGAAGGCCTGGGCGGTCACCTCGAGTTCGCGCCGGTTGGGGATTACCGCTGCCATGCCGCCCATGGCGAACGCGCCGCGGCGGTGGCAGGTCTTGACCAGGAGTTCGGTGTAGGCCCGCATGAACGGCGCGGTCATGGCGACGCTGGCCCGGTCGGGAAGGACAAAGCTCTCGCCGGCGTCCCGGAAGTACTTGATGATGCTGAACAGGTAGTCCCAGCGTCCGGCATTCAGGCCGGAGGCGTGGTCGCGGAGTTCGAAGAGGATCTCGTCCATCTCGAAGGCCGCCGGGATGGTCTCGATCAGGACGGTGGCGCGGATCGTGCCCTGCGGGATGCCGAGATAGTCCTGCGCGAAGACGAAGATCTCGTTCCACAGCCGTGCCTCTAGGTGGCTCTCCATCTTGGGCAGGTAGTAGTACGGTCCGTGGCCGTTCTCCAGGAGCCGCTGGGCGGTGTGGAAGAAGTGCAGGCCGAAGTCCACCAGGGCGCCGATCGTGTGTTCCCCGCCGATCAGCAGGTGCCGTTCGCCCATGTGCCAGCCGCGGGGCCGGGCCACCACGACGGCGAGCGGGGCGTCAGTGCGCAGCGCGTACTCCTTGCCTTCGGGCGAGGTGTACTTCAGGGTTCCCTCGGCGGCGTCGCGGAGGTTGAGGATCGATTCGACCACGTTGGACCAGGTGGGCGTGCTGGCGTCCTCGAGGTCAGCGAGCCACACCTTCGCGCCGGAGTTCAGCGCATTGATGGCCATCTTGGCCGGTGCGGCCGGCCCGGTCATCTCGACCCGGCGGTCCTGCAGGGCCGCAGGTGCCGGCGCAACGCTCCAGTCGGCGTCGCGGATTTCCCGGGTCTCCGGCAGGAAATCCAGGCGGCCGGTCCGGGCCACGTGCTCGCGCTTGACGGCGCGGGCCTTGAGAAGTTCGGCACGGGTTCCGGCAAAGCGGAGGTGAAGTTCCTCGACGAAGGCGAGAGCCTCCGGGGTCAGGATTTCCCCGGCCCGGTCGATGGGCTGGGGATCGGTGACGGTGAGAGCCATTTCTGGTCCTTTCCTAGGCTGCGAATCAGGCGTGGGCCGGGATGGCACGGGCGGCGGCGTGGGCTGCGCCGGCCACAGCGGCGGCGACGTCGGCGGCAACGTGTGGGTCGAAGACGCTGGGGATGATGTAGCTGGCGTTCAGTTCCTCGTCCGCCACACGGTTGGCGATTGCCTTCGCGGCGGCCACCAGCATTTCCGGGATGATGTCGGAGGCGCCGGCGTCGAGCAGCCCGCGGAAGAAGCCCGGGAAGGCCAGCACGTTGTTGATCTGGTTGGGGTAGTCGCTGCGGCCGGTGGCCACAACGGCCGCGTGCTTCGACGCGATCACTGGGTCGATTTCCGGCGTGGGGTTGGCCATGGCAAAGACGATCGCATCCTTGGCCATGGAGGCAACCTGCTCCTCGCCGATCACGTTGGGGGCGCTGACGCCGATGAAGACGTCCGCACCCTTGAGGGCCTCGTGCAGGGTGCCCGAGAAGCCGGCCTCGTTGGTGTTGGCCGCGATCCAGGAGCGGTGCTCGTCGTCGTACTCGGCGCCGTGGTGGATGGCGCCGGAGCGGCCGGCCGCGATGATGTGGTTGGCGCCCTGGGCCTTGAGCAGTTGGATGATGGCCGAGCCCGCGGCGCCGACGCCGGATACCACGATCTTGACATCGGCGAGCTTCTTGCCCACCACGCGCAGGGCATTGACCAGGGCGGCGAGGGTCACGATCGCGGTGCCGTGCTGGTCGTCATGGAAGACCGGGATGTCCAGTTCCGCACGGAGCCGGTTTTCAATCTCGAAGCAGCGCGGCGCGGCGATGTCTTCCAGGTTCACGCCGCCGTAGACGGGGGCGAGGGCCTTGACGATCATGATGATTTCCTCGGTGTCCTGGGTGTCCAGGCAGACCGGCCAGGCATCGACGTTGGCGAACTGCTTGAAGAGGGCGGCCTTGCCCTCCATCACCGGCAGCGCAGCGGCCGGGCCGATGTTTCCCAGGCCCAGGACGGCGGAGCCGTCGGTGACGACGGCGATGGTGTTGCGCTTGATGGTCAGGTTCCTCGCGGCGGAGGGGTCCTCCGCGATCGCCAGGCAGACGCGGGCGACGCCGGGGGTGTAGGCGCGGGAGAGGTCGTCGCGGTTGCGCAGGGCCACCTTCGGGACCACCTCAAGCTTCCCGCCCAGGTGCATCAGGAAGGTGCGGTCCGAAACATGCTGGACCTTCACGCCGTCGAGCGCGTTGAGGGCGTCCTTGACGCGGGCCGCATGCTCGTCGTCGGTGGTGTTGCAGGTGACGTCGACGACGAGCGTCTCGTGGTGGGATTCGGTGACGTCCAGGGCGGTGATGGCGGCGCCTGCCGCACCGACTGCCGCCGCCAGTTCGCTGGTGGCGGTGAAGCTGGACGGCGCTTCCACGCGCAGGGTGATCGAATTTCCGGGGCTCGGGTTCGCCATTGAGTTCCTCCTGGTATGGCCCGTGACGGGCCGCTAACGCTTCGATGAATGTTTTCGTATTATGGATATTATTATCTGCTTAGTGGAAAAACAACCCTTGTCGTGTCATTGGCGGGGTGGCAGGGTGCTGTATCTTTGGTTTTCAGCTGTATTTCACGATGTGGATAAGAAATGTCGACGCCGACGCGCAGGAGAGAATCTTTATGGCTGATAAGCCCTCGGGAGGCGTGCAGTCCGTTGAGCGCGTCTTCGAACTTCTGGAACTGATTACCGATGCGGGCGGCGAGGTCACCCTCAGCGAGCTGTCCAATTCCACCGATCTGCCCCTTCCCACCATTCACCGGCTCCTTCGCACCCTTGTTGCCCTGGGGTACATCCGGCAGTTGCCGAACCGCCGCTACGCGCTGGGGCCGCGCCTGATCCGCCTGGGTGAGGCGGCCAACAAGCAGCTCGGCTCGCTGGCCAGGCCCCAGCTCAAGTCGCTTGTGGACCGGCTGGGTGAAACGGCCAATATGGGTGTCCTGGACTCCGACATGGTCATCTACGTCGCCCAGGTGCCGTCGCTGCACTCGATGCGCATGTTCACCGAGGTGGGCAAGCGCGGCTACATGCACGCCACAGGCATGGGCAAGGCGATCCTGGCCCAGCTGGACGATGACACGGTCCGCGGCATCGTCGGACGCCAGGGGATGCCGACCCCCACCCCGAAGAGCATTGGCGACGTCGATACGCTGCTGGAAGACCTGAAGCTCATCCGCAAGCGCGGCTACTCCATTGACGAGGAAGAGCAGGAGGTCGGGGTGCGGTGCTTCGCGATGGCCATCCCCGATGCCCCGACGCCGGCCGCCATCTCCGTCTCCGGGCCCGTGTCCCGGGTGGACCAGGCGTTCGCGGACAAGGCCGTGCCGCTGCTGCGGGAGGCCGCCCGCGCGATCTCGGACGAGCTCAAGCTGGGCTGATCCGCCGGGGCACAACGCCGCCGTCCGGATCCGGACGCACGACTTGCGGGGCCTACGGTCGTAGGCCCCGCAAGTCGCTGCCGTGTGCGGGATGGATGGGCTCCTAATGCTCGTCGGCTGCAATCCTGGACGGCTCTACGGGAACTTCCTTGCCGTCGCAGTCAAACAGTTTGCCGTTCTCGTAGCGGTCGCCCTCGGCGAGGCATTTAAGGTCTTCCTGACGGAGGACCCTGTCGGTACCGGCCACGAAGACCGACTGGTTCTCGGAGTTCCCGGCCTTCAAGTGGTTGAAGAGCAGGTTCAGCAGGATGGCCATGAGGGCTGCCGAGCTGATGCCGGAGTGGAAGATGGTGCTGAACCAGGTGGGGAACTTGTCGTAGAAGGTCGGTGCGGCGATCGGAATCATGCCGAAGCCCAGTGACGCCGCGACGACGATCAGGTTCATGTTGTTGCGGTATTCCACTTTGGCGAGGGTCCGGATGCCGCTGGCGGCGACGGTTCCGAAGAGGACGACGCCGGCACCGCCCAGGACGGGCGTCGGCACCGAGGCCACGACGCGACCCAGGACGGGAAGCAGGCCGAGGACCACCAGGATCACCCCGCCGGCGCTGACCACGAAGCGGCTCTTGACGCCCGTGATGGCAACCAGACCCACGTTCTGGGCGAAGGCACTCTGGGTGAAAGAGTTGAACAGCGGCGAGATGGCGCTGGAGAGCATGTCCGCCCGGAGACCGTCGCCAATCCGCTTGGAGTCAACCTTGGTGCCGACGATGTCGCCCACGGCAATGATGTCGGCCGAGGTTTCGGTCAGGGTGACCAGGATGACGATCAGCATCGAAATGATCGAGGCGACCTCAAAGGTGGGAGGGCCGAAAGCAAACGGTGTGGGGAAGGCGACGATTGCGCCCTGGGCCACCTTGGAAAAATCTGCCATGCCGACTGCGAAGGCGATCAGGGTGCCCAGAACCATCGCGAGCAGGATCGACAGCCTCGAGATCGCGGCATTCCCTACCTTGCTGAGCAGCAGGACAATCGCCATGGTGACCGCGGCGAGGCCGATGTTTGCCACGCTTCCGTAGTCCGGCGCCTTGCTGTTGCCGCCCATGGCCCAGTTGGCGGCAACCGGCATCAGCGTCAGGCCGATGGTGGTAATGACCACACCGGTCACCACCGGGGGAAAGAATCGGATGATCTTCGAGAACAGCGGCGTGATGAGCAGTCCGATCAGCGATGCCGCGATGACGGAGCCGAACACGGCCTGGATGCCGCCACCGCCGTGGACGATCGCCACCATCGTGGACACGCCGGCAAACGAAACGCCCTGCACGAGCGGGAGCCGGGACCCGAAGAACGGGATGCCGATGGTCTGCAGGATGGTGGCGAGGCCTCCGACGAACAGGCACGCGGCGATCAGCAGGCCAATGTCCTGCGACGACATGCCGGCGGCCGCGCCAATGATCAGCGGCGGGGCGATGATTCCGCCGTACATGGTGAGAACGTGCTGCAAACCGTAGGCGAACGTACTTCCGAGCGGCAGGCGCTGGTCTTCGGGGCGACCGGACCGAGCGGCGCGCGCCGCTGTCGCGGCTAATTTCTTCTTGGTGTTCATGGCAGACTTTCTTGGTTCATGGCAGACGTCTTTGTCTGGCTAACGGTGTCTGGCTAACAGTTGTGGCAAAGCAATTCGGCCCGTTTCCCCGGGTTCTTGTCCGGCTGTTTCCCGTGCCGGAGCACCGGAAGGCCGGACAAGAACCCGGGGTCGCGCCGGGCAAGCGCGCGGTTCCCGGACCGGCCTAGCAGAATCCTGCGATACCGCTCCAGGCGATCTCCGCGGGGCTGGCGTCCTCGCGCTGGACTGTGGCCTCGATCAGGCCGTAGGGCCGGTCCGCGGCAAAGAAGACCTCGTTGGGGTTGTCGAGGCCAAACGGCGAGAGGTCGACGAGGAAATGGTGCTTGTTGGGCATGGAGAACTTGATCTCGTCGATCTCTCCGTGGGCCTCGAGGACCTTGGCGCCCATGTCGAAGAGGGTCTGCTGCAGGGCGTGGGAGTAGTTTTCGCTGAACCCTTCCAGCAGCAGGCTCTTGACGTCGTCGTAGCTCTTGTTGAAGTCGGTGGTGCTGAAGTCGGTGCCGGTCTTGAAGCGCCAGCGGGCGGAGACGTCCGTGGCAAGGATGCGGTCAGTGGTTTCGGGCAGGGTGGTGTATTTGTCCCGCGGGTAGCCGACAAAGCCGGACTGCGTGGACTTGAGTACCGTGAGGTCCTTGAGCCCGGATATCAGGTGCACGTCGGCGCCGTCCCGGACCAATACCGCAGTGCGCACCTCCTGGCCGTTGCGGACGAAGGAGTGGTCGTGCTCGGCGCCGTGCGCCCGGATGCGGTCCCAGTTGTACGACTCCGCTTCCCACCGACCGCCGGAGACCCAGTCGAAGCTCGAGGTGAAGTGCTCGCCCAACCGCAGAAGGAACGCTTCCGGGGAGCCGACGCCCTCCCGGGCGAAGGCGTAGATCGTGTTCTTCTGTGTGTCGGTGGCGACGACATGACCGTTGTCGCCCGCAAGGTGTGCGGCGGCGAAATCGCCGCGGAGCTGCGAGGTGACGCTCAGGTCCTCGATCTCGTGGCGGTCCGTGTCCCGGGTGATTTTGACGACCCGGACTTCGGCCTTTCCGTACTGGTTGTGGCCGAGGATGATCTTGTTGCTCATGGCTATTCCCAACTTCCGTGATGTGGAACCTAGGTTCCATCATTGAAATTAAGCGCGTGTTTCGCACGCGTTTCCGATGGAGCCGACCCAACAAAAAGAGCCGACGTCCAGTGACGTCAGCTCATTACAACCCTGCCTGCTGCTCCCAGGTTACGTGACCTACGCCACGAATTGGTTTAAACAGTAGCCCCGAGGGGGCGTGGTGTACATCACTTTGGCAAAAATCGGATTGTGACTGGCAGCCCTCCCGGCGGTCCCGCCCCGCCCCTTGACCGCCGTCGCAGCGCTCTCTAAGATTTCCACATAACAATAAAAGTTTTCCAAAGTGTGGAAATCTGGATGCAGCCCCGGCGCGGCCCTTGAGGGACTGGGGGCCGCGCCGGGAACGAGGAGGAACCGATGGACCCGCAGGATAAGGGCGCTGCCGCTGATTTTCCGGCCGCTGGCCAAGATGTGTACCTGCCGTTCGGCGGCACAGACCCGGACTTCTACATCCCGGCCGACCATGAGCGGAGATCCGGCGGCATCTCCCGCTGGTTCCGGATGCTGCCAGTGTTCGGACGCCGGCGCCCCTGACGGTGTCCCGTCCGGCCGCGCTTCGGTTTCCGTCCGGCTAGTTTCCCTAGCCGCCCACTAGTTTCCGTGCGGCCGCCGAGTGCTCCGCGATGAGTCCGGCGATGTCCAGTCCCGGGATCTGCCCGTCGACCACGCGCCACTGGCCCCCCACCATGACGCGGTCGGCCCGGTCCGCCCCGCAGAGCAGGAGCGCGGCCAGCGGGTCGTGGCTGCCGGAGAACCGCAGCTCGTCAAGCCGGAAAAGGGCCAGGTCGGCCTGCATCCCGGGCGCCAGTTGGCCCAGGTCCGGCCGGCCGAGGGCCGCGGCCGACCCCCGGGTGGCCCACCCCAGGGCCCGTTCCACCGGCACCTGGGCGCCGTACCGCAGGCGCTGCAGATACAGTGCCTGCCGCGCCTCAAGGATCATGTTTGAGGCATCGTTCGACGCCGAACCATCCACGCCCAGTCCCACCGGGACGCCGGCATCCTCCAGCTCAATCACCCGAGCGGTGCCCGATGCCAGCCGCATATTGGAGGTGGCGCAATGTGCGACGGCGGTCCCTGCGGCTCCCAGCGCCGCAATCTCGGCGTCGCTGAAGTGAATGCCGTGCCCCAGCCAGGTCCTGCCGCTGAGCCAGCCGACACTTTCCAGGTACTCCACGGTGCGCAGTCCGAATTTCTCCCGGCAGAACTCCTCCTCATCCAGCGTCTCGGCGAGATGGGTGTGGAGCCGGACATCCAGACGCTCGGCCATGGCGGCGCTGTCGGACATGATCTCCTGCGTCACGGAAAACGGTGAACACGGGGCGAGGGCGATCTGGATGACGGCGCCGTCGCCCCGTTCGTGGTACTCGCCGATGAGCCTCTCGCTGTCCGTCAGGATGACGTCCGCCGCCTGCACGGTGGACTGCGGCGGCAGGCCGCCGTCGTCCTCCCCGAGTGTCATCGACCCCCGGGTGAGGGTCGCCCGCATTCCCAGCTTCCGGACCGCGCCGACCTCGATGTCGATGGCGTCTTCCAGGCCGGAGGGAAAGAGGTAGTGGTGGTCCGCTGCCGTGGTGCAGCCGGAAAGCAGGAGTTCTGCCAGGGCAACGGTGGCTGCCAGCTCCAGGTCCCGCGGGGTGAGCCGTGCCCATACCGGGTATAGCTTCTGCAGCCACGGGAACAAGGGGGCATTTGCCACCGGGCCCCAGGCCCGGGTGAGCGTCTGGTAGAAGTGGTGATGGGTGTTGATCAGGCCGGGCAGCAGGACGTGGTTGCCGCCGTCGAACGTTTCCTGGCACGGTGCCGACGGCTGCTGGCCGGCGGCCAGAACTTCGACGATGATTCCGCCGCTCACCACGATTCCGCCCGAGGCGTCGAGGGCGTTGGCGGTGAAAGCTCCAAGGGGATTGCGGATCCAAAGGCGGGAGTCGGAGGGGCGCGTGGGCATGGCAGGTTTCCTGTCTGAGCGTAGGGACGAAAGCCAGCTCAGTGTGGGCCTGTCTGCTGATCCAGGCGTCCGGCTCAAGGCGCCGGTTGGAGATCAGGCTAGGTTGGCCGAGGCGTGCCCGTCAACAGTGCGCAATGTGAAAACTCCGAAATCAGAATTTCACATCACGAAACTAAGATTCCAAAAATCTATGGCGCAGCTCACGTTTCGCTGCTAGTCTGGATTTTGCCAAAGGCGGGCCCCGGTCTCCGGAGAAGCTATCTACCAGGCGCAAGTACACCTTCAAAAGCACGCGCTGAAGCCTGGTAACCGTCGCAACTGGTCATTGCGTCCCATTCGTCGGACCGGCTTCCACAGCACAAGGGAGCCGCATCATGAGCGCCACCGCCACGGCCCAGGCATATCTGGCCAGGTCCATTGAGCTGGCCACGGCCAACGTCCTGAACAACGGCGGACCGTTCGGTGCCGTCGTTGTCACCGCCGACGGACAGGCGTTCGACGGCGTCAACCGCGTCACCGCCCTGAACGACCCCACCGCCCACGCCGAAGTCACGGCGATCCGCCGCGCGTGCAGCGAACTTGGCACCTTCGCCCTCACCGGAGCCATCCTTTACAGCAGCTGTGAGCCCTGCCCCATGTGCTTGGCGTCCGCGCTGTGGGCGCGGGTGGCGAGGGTGGTCTTCGCGGCGGACCGGCATGACGCCGCGTCCGTGGGTTTCGACGACGCCGTGTTCTATGAATTCTTCGAAAACGACCAGCGCGACGTCCTGATGCCTGTGGGCAAACTGGAACTTCACGACCCGCAGGCGCCGGCCGTCCTGAAACCGTTCACAACATGGAATGCCCTTGATTCCCGAATTGACTACTAAGGTCCTTCCGCCGGCCCATGACGGGCACAAGAATATGGACATCATCGCCGCACCGGGAAAGAGGGAGCAGCAATGCTGGAACTGATGCCGTCATTGCAGGAATGGCAGCCCGCCGTTAGCGGGCAGGGGTGCGCCGTGGCCACAGTGGTGGGGGCGGCAGGTTCCGTTCCCCGGCCGCTCGGAACGTCCATGATCGTGTCCGAGGCCGGCGAGGTCCTGGGCAGCCTGTCGGGCGGCTGCGTGGAAGGTGCCGTGGTGGAGTTGGCGTTGGAGGCCATGCGCGACGGCGGCACCCGCCGTGGAGTTTTCGGCTACAGCGCCGAAGACGCGTTCGCAGCCGGGCTCACCTGCGGCGGCGAACTGGAAATCCACATTGAACCGCTGGGTACGGAACCAGGCACCTTGCAGCGTGAAAGACTGGCCGCCCTTGGAGCCCGCGGACCCGCAACGCCGGTGGCACTGATCCGCAGGGTCGACGCGCACGGCGGCGGCGCCGTCGTTATCCCGGAGCCCGCCGCCTACCAGGCCGAAACCTGCCCCGAGCTGGCCCTGCTGCTGGGCCTGTCCGGCGGGGGCGGCCTGGCGGGCCGCGCGCTCGTGCAGGCCGCAGCCGCCCAGCTGGAGCCGCTGCTGCGCCGGGGACAGACCGGGCTGGTCCGGCTCGCCCCGCAGGACGGCTGCCTGTCCGGCCCCGCAGCCGAGCGGGCCTCCGGACCGGCGGCTGGCGTCCGGGAGGCTCCGGCCACGAACAACGTGCCTGTAACCCTCCTGGTGCAGAGCCGGCGCCCGCCGGCACGGCTGCTGATCTTCGGCGCCAACGACTTCGGCGCGGCGCTGCTGCCGGCCGCCAAGCTGCTCGGATATGACGTGACGCTCTGTGATGCCCGCCCGGCTTTCGCGGCCCAGGACAGGTTCGCCGGCGCCGACCAGGTGGTCACCGCGTGGCCCCACCGCTACCTCGCGCAGGAAGCCGCGGGGCGAAGGATCGACGCCCGAACCGTGGTCTGCATCCTCACACACGACCCCAAGTTCGACATTCCGCTGCTTGAAACCGCTCTGGGACTCGAGGTGGCCTATATAGGTGCGATGGGATCGCGGCGCAGCCACCAGCAGCGGGCCGAATCCCTCCTCGCCGTGGGGGTGCCCGCCGGGGAGCTGTCCCGGCTGCATTCGCCGATCGGCCTCGACCTCGGAGCCGTCACCCCGGCCGAGGTGGCGGTCTCCATCATGGCGGAGGTCCTGGCGCGCCGCGGACACGGCCCGGACCGCGGCGGCACAGCTTCGGCCGGAATGTACCGGTCAAATAGTCCCTCCGCCCAGTGCATGTCCCTGAAGGACGGTGCGGGTCCGATCCACGACCGGGGCGGCAGCCCCGCGGCCCCGCAGGCCGCAACCCCGACCCGCTCACCCCGGCAGCACCAGGAGACACCATGGATATGAACACCATCGAAGCGGTGGTCCGCACCGGGGATCCCGGCGAGTGGCGCAACGGGGATGCCTGGCTGGCCGGCGGCACCGTCCTGTTCTCTTACGGAAGCTTCGCCTTCGGCAAGGAGCCGCTCCGGCGGCTGCTGGACCTCAGCGCCACCAACTGGGCCGCCCTCACGGTGACCGACTCGGGCATCGAGATCGCGGCCACGTGCACGGTGGCACAACTGTACGCACTCCCGGATTCGGACGCGCTGGCCCTTGCTGCAGGGAGGAACCGGGGTGAAGTGGTCGCCGGCGCAGCCGCCTGGCCGGCCCTGGACTTGATCCGTCCCTGCTGCGACTCCTTTGTGGCCTCCTTCAAGGTCTGGAACATGTCCACAGTGGGCGGCAACCTGTGCACCTCGCTGCCGGCCGGCCCCATGATCTCGCTTTGTGCCGCGCTCGACGGCACGGCCACCATTTTCGGCCCCGGTGGTGCCAGCCGCACCGTGCCGGTGGCCGAGTTCGTTACCGGGGACGCGAAGAACTGCCTGGCCCCCGGCGAGCTCCTCCGCAGCATCCACCTCCCGGCGTCGGCACTGGCCTCAAGGGTGGCCTTCCGCAGGCTCTCGCTGAGCAACCTGGGGCGGTCCGGCGCGCTGCTGATCGGACGGTCCGACGCCGACGGCACACTGGTCCTCACTGTCACGGCGGCCACCAAACGGCCCGTGCAGCTGCGCATTACGGCGGCCCCGGGAGCGGGCCCTTCCGCGGCGGCCCTGGCCGCCGCCCTCGAGGCTGCGATCCCGGACGCGCTCTATCACGATGACATCCACGGGCTGCCGGCCTGGCGGAAGGACATGACGCACCGGCTCGCAGAGGAAATCCGGGCGGAGCTGGCTGCGCCTGAAGGGGTTGCCCCGGCGCGAGTCTCCGGCGACTTCTGGCCGCCAAGGCGCACTCCCGGCCCCACCACGCCAACACCGGAACAGCCACAGCAGGAAGGGCGCTGATCATGGCCAACAACACCAGCCGCACCGACAGCAGCCGCATCGTTGTCAACGGGACTGCGGCAGCGGACAGCCCACGGCCGGGCCAGTGCCTCCGGACGTTCCTGCGGGAACAGGGCGCCCTCGGCGTCAAGAAGGGCTGCGACGGCGGCGACTGCGGGGCCTGCACTGTCCACGTGGACGGAACCCCGGTGCACAGCTGCATCTACCCGGCCGTCCGAGCAGAGGGACGAGCCGTCACCACGATCGAGGGACTGACTGCCACCTGTGACCCCGGCGGGCCTGACACCCCCGGCGGCGGCGCCGCCGGGATCGCCGCACTCCACCCGATGCAGCAGCAGTTCCTGGACCGGCAGGGCTTCCAGTGCGGTTTCTGCACGGCGGGCATGGTGATGACGGCGGCCACCTTCGACGACGAGCAGAAGGCGAACCTGCCGCGGAACCTCAAGGGCAATCTGTGCCGCTGCACCGGCTACCGCGCCATCGAGGACGCCGTCTGCGGGCCGGAAGGGCACCCCGACGCCGCAGGTCCGGGATCCGGGGTCGCCGGACCACGCCAGCCGGCACCGCGTCCCGGACAAATGGGCGATGACGTTCCGGCACCCGCCAGCCTCGCCGTCGTCACGGGACAGGCCCGCTACACCCTGGACGTCCCCGCCGACGAAATGCCCGGACTGCTGCACCTGAAGCTGCTGCGCTCCCCACACGCCCACGCCCGGGTGGTCGCCATCGATAAGTCCGCGGCGTTGCAGGTCCCCGGCGTCGTGGCCGTCCTCACCCATGTGGACGCCCCGGCCCAGCTCTTTTCCACGGCCCAGCACGAGAACCACACCGACGACCCGGATGACACCCGGGTCCTCGACGACGTCGTACGGTTCATCGGGCAAAAGGTCGCCGCCGTCGTAGCTGTTTCTGTTGCCGCGGCGGAAGCCGGAGTCCGCGCCCTGGCCGTTGAATACGAGGTCCTGCAGGCCGTCTTCACTCCCGAAGACGCGATGCACCCGGGTGCGCCGGCGATCCACGGGGACAAGGATGCCCTCACAGCCCGCATCGGCAGGCCGGAGCAGAACGTGGTGGCCGAACTGCACTCCGAGCTGGGCGACGTCGCCGCGTCCTTCGCCACCGCGGACTTCATCCACGAGCAGACCTACCGGACCCAGCGGGTTCAGCACACCGCACTGGAGACCCACGCCGCCATCGCCTCGATCGATGACGATGGACGGCTGCAGGTCCGCACCTCCAGCCAGGTGCCCTTCCTGGTCCGGCGCACCCTGGGCCGCGTCTTCGGCCTGCCGGAAGAGCGGATCCGGGTGGTGGCCGGCCGCGTTGGCGGCGGCTTCGGCGGCAAGCAGGAAGTCCTCACCGAGGACATCGTGGCCCTCGCCGCGCTGAAACTGCGACGCCCGGTGCAGCTCGAGTTCACCCGCACCGAGCAGTTCACGGCATCCACCACCCGGCACCCGTTCACCATCCACCTCAAGGCCGCCGCCAGCAGCGAGGGAAGACTGACGGCGCTGCAACTGGACGTGCTGACCAACGCCGGGGCCTATGGCAACCATTCCGTGGGCGTGATGTTCCACGGCTGCGGCGAATCCCTGGCCGTGTACAACTGCGCCAACAAGAAAGTGGATGCCCACGCCGTGTATACCAACACGGTGCCGTCCGGCGCGTTCCGCGGCTACGGGCTGAGCCAGGTAATCTTCGCCATCGAATCCGGCATGGACGAGCTCGCGGCCGGGATCGGCATGGACCCCATGGAATTCCGCCGCCGCAACATGGTCCGCGAGGGCGACGACATGCTCTCCACCCATCCCGACCCCGAAGAGGACCTGCTCTACGGCAGCTACGGTCTGGACCAGTGCACCCGGCTGGTGCAGGATGCTCTGGACCGCGGCCGGGAACGCTACCGGGCCGCCGGACTCGAGGACCTCGGCCCGGACTGGGTAACGGGGGAGGGCTCCGCCCTGTCCATGATCGACACCGTTCCGCCGCGCGGCCACTATGCCCACTCACGGCTCCGGCTCCTGCCGGACGGGACCTACGCCGCCGCCGTCGGGACGGCCGAATTCGGCAACGGCACCACCACCGTCCACGCCCAGCTCGCCGCCACCGCCCTGGCCACCACCGCCGTCCGCGTCACTGTGCGACAGTCCGACACCGACCTCGTCCACCACGACTCCGGTGCGTTCGGCTCGGCAGGCACCGTGGTGGCCGGGAAGGCCACCCTCGCCGCCGCCGAGGACCTCGCCGTCCGCATCCGCGCCTTCGCCGCAGGACTCCGGCAGATCCCCGCCGCCGGGTGCGTGCTGGAGACGGACGCCGTGGTCTGCGAGGGAACCCGCGTGCCGCTGACGGAAATTTACGACGCCGCCGAACGCGCCGGCGTCGAACTCGCCGCCGAGGGCCATTGGGGCGGAACGCCGCGCTCCGTGGCGTTCAACGTCCAGGGTTTCCGGGTGGCCGTGAACAACGCGACCGGTGAGCTGCGGATCCTGCAAAGCGTCCAGGCGGCCGACGCCGGCGTGGTGGTCAACCCGCGCCAGTGCCGCGGCCAGATCGAAGGCGGCATCGCGCAGGCCCTGGGCGCCGCGCTGTACGAGGAAGTCAGGGTGGACGACGCCGGCCGCGTCACCACGGACATCCTCCGGCAGTACCACATCCCCTCCTTCGCGGACGTGCCGCGCAGCGAGGTGTACTTCGCCGACACCAGCGACAAACTGGGCCCGCTGGGCGCCAAGTCCATGAGCGAGAGCCCCTTCAACCCGGTGGCGCCGGCGCTCGCGAACGCCATCCGGAACGCCACCGGCGTACGGTTCTCCGAGCTGCCCATCTCCCGCGACAAGATCTACCTGGGCCTCAAGGAGGCCGGGCTGGTCCCCACCGGCTAAAAGCAACGGAGGGTCAGATACGGCCGATGCCGGGCCCCGACATGGGCTGTACCTGACCCCGAGTTGCTGTTCCTGCGGGGATTCCGTGGGGGCGGACTGGCAGGTGCGTGTGGGCTAGCAACCGTTTATGACTGGCCGCAATCCGGCAACCCTTGACTGACACGTGATCCAGGTCATACCGTTATTTCACTACTCGATACCTATCTTCCGCATTGTGGAATGAATGCAATGACGCTCCTGCCGGTAGTCTCCGGCACACCTCCCAGCGCGGAATGCATGGAAGACATCTTCAAGAAGTGAGATCACGATGCAGACGACCCCGTTGACCGGCGTCGACCCGGCTCCCGAGACCGCAGTTGGCTTGAGCAAAGCTGCCCACCCTTCCATGGGTGTCGACGCGCTTTGCGAAGCAGCCGGCGCCGCCTCCGGCCGAACGATCAGCCCCTCCCTTTACAACATCGACCTTGCCCCGACCAAGCGGGAAGGTCGCCGCTGGACCAGCTACAGCATTTTCACTCTCTGGGCCAACGACGTCCACAGCCTCGGAAACTATGCCTTTGCCATCGGGCTCTTCGCCCTCGGACTGGGCGGCTGGCAGATCCTCCTCGCCTTGGGCGTCGGAGCCGTCCTCTTGTTTGGGCTTCTCAGTTTCTCCGGTTTTATGGGTGTCAAGACCGGTGTCCCGTTCCCGGTCATGAGCCGGATCAGCTTCGGCATCAGGGGAGCACAGATCGCCAGCCTCCTGCGCGGGGCGGTGGCCGTGGCATGGTTCGGTATCCAGACGTACCTGGCGTCTGTGGTGCTTCGCGTCATGCTGGTGGCCATGGTCCCCTCGCTGCGGGAGTTGGACGCCAACTCCGTCCTCGGCCTCTCCACGCTGGGCTGGGCCTCGTTCGTGTTCCTCTGGATCGTCCAGTTGGTCATCGTCAGCTTCGGCATGGAAATGATCCGCAAGTATGAAGCCTTCGCCGGGCCCATCATCCTGGTGACCATGGCGGCCATGGCCATCTGGATCTTCGTTCAAGCCGGCGGCTCCATCGCTTGGACCTCGAACCACGCCCTCGAAGGCGCCGACATGTGGCGCACCATCTTTGCCGGCGGTGCGCTGTGGGTATCCATCTACGGAACGTTCGTCTTGAACTTCTGTGACTTCACCCGGTCCGCCGTCTCCAAGAAGGCGGTGGTGCGGGGCAACTTCTGGGGTATCCCCATCAACATGCTTCTCTTCGGCGCGATCGTGGTGGTCATGGCCGGCGGCCAGTTCAAGATCAACGGCACGATCATCAAGAGCCCGTCGGACATCGTCCAGACCATCCCGAACACGGTGTTCCTGGTCCTGGCCTGCCTTGCGCTGCTGATCCTGACCATCGCCGTGAACCTGATGGCCAACTTTGTGGCTCCCGTCTATGCGCTGACCAACCTCTTCCCGAAGCACCTGAACTTCCGCAAGGCGGCCTGGGTCAGCGGCACGATCGGCCTCATCATCCTGCCGTGGAACCTGTACAACAACCCGATCGTGATCGTGTACTTCCTGGGTGGACTCGGAGCGCTGCTCGGCCCGCTATTCGGCGTCGTAATGACCGACTACTGGCTGCTGCGCCGTGGCAAGGTCAACGTCCTGGAGCTCTACACCGAGGACCCGGCGGGAGCCTACTTCTACAAGAAGGGCTTCAATCCCCGGGCGATCATCGCTTTGGTGCCGGCCGCCTGCGTTGCGCTCCTGGTCGCCTTTGTTCCGGCGCTCGAAGCCGCCGCCCCGTTCGCGTGGTTCGTCGCAGCCGGCATCGCCGCGGCGGTCTACTACGCCATCTCGGACCGCTCCCAGCGGCTCGTCGACGTCGACGGCGAAACGATCGCCGTCGCCAGCAACCACTGACCCATCTGTCCGAAAGCGGAAAGCACCATGCGCATTCTTGTCGCCAACGTCAACACCACGCAGTCCATGACAGACACCATCGCCGCCCAGGCACGCCAGGCCGCGCTGCCGTACACGGAAATCGTGGGACTCACTCCCCGCTTCGGCGCCGACTCCTGCGAGGGAAACTTTGAGAGCTACCTCGCGGCGATCGCCGTCATGGACAGGGTCCTGTCCTATCCGGAGCCGTTCGACGCCGTCATCCAGGCCGGCTACGGCGAGCACGGCCGCGAAGGACTCCAGGAGCTCCTGGACGTTCCGGTGGTGGACATCACCGAAGCGGCCGCGAGCACCGCGATGTTCCTTGGCCACAAATACTCCGTGATTACCACCTTGGACCGTGCCGTCCCCCTGATCGAGGACCGGCTGAAGCTGGCCGGCCTCGACGCCCGGTGCGCCTCGGTCCGGGCCAGCGGAATGGCCGTCCTGGAACTCGAGGAGGAACCGGAGCGTGCAGTGGAGGCCATCATCGAACAGGCACTCCTGGCGGTCCGCGAGGACAAGGCGGAAGTCATTGTCCTCGGGTGCGGCGGCATGGCCGGCCTGGACGAGGAGATCCGTAAGCGGGCCGGAGTCCCCGTAGTAGACGGGGTGTCGGCTGCCGTCACCATCGCCGAATCGCTGGTCCGGCTGGGACTGAGCACATCCAAAGTCCGGACCTATGCCACCCCGCGGCCCAAGACGGTCATCGGATGGCCGCTGACGGCGGCCGCCACGGCGGCGATGCCCTGAGCCGGAGCGAGAGGCTCCAACGGCGTCGGACATGCAGGACAGCAACGCGGGGTCAGATACGGTCCATGGCATGGGGCTTAATGGGCCGTATCTGACCCCGCGTTGCTGTCACCTCGAGAGTGCCGAGGTCCTATAGTCGGAACATGGAACAGCGAATGTTGGGCAAGACCGGACGGAACGTGTCGATTGTCGGGTTGGGGACCTGGCAGCTTGGCGCGGACTGGGGCAACGTGGACCCCGCGCAGGCGCAGGCCGTTCTCGCCGCCGCGGCGGAAGCCGGCGTCACCTTCTTCGACACCGCTGACGTCTACGGCGACGGGCGCAGCGAGCAGGCCATCGGAGCGTTCCTGGCGGACAACCCCGGTCTGGACATCACCGTGGCCACCAAGATGGGTCGGCGGGTGGAACAGACGCCGGAAAACTACAACCTGGCCAACTTCCGCGAATGGACGGATCGCTCCCGGCGGAACCTGGGGATGGACTGCCTGGATCTGGTCCAGCTGCATTGCCCGCCCACCGCCGTGTACAGCAACGCCGAAGTCTACGACGCACTGGACACCCTCGTGGCCGACGGAGCCATCCGCAACTACGGCGTCAGCGTCGAGCGGACCGACGAGGCGCTGGAAGCCATCAGTCACCCGGGCACGGCCACGGTGCAGATCATCTTCAATGCCTTCCGGCTCAAGCCCCTGGATGAGGTTCTTCCCGCCGCACAGGCAGCCGGTGTGGGCATCATTGCCCGCGTGCCGCTCGCTTCCGGGCTGCTGTCCGGCAAGTACACCAAGGACACGTCCTTCGCGGAGAACGACCACCGGAACTACAACCGCACCGGCTCCGCCTTCGACGTCGGGGAGACCTTCTCCGGTGTGGACTTTGAACAGGGCCTCAAAGCGGTGGCTGAGTTCGAGGAACTGGTGCCCGACGGCGTCAGCACCGCCCAGGCCGCGATTGCCTGGATCGCGGCGCAGGACGGCGTCAGCACCGTGATCCCGGGGGCCCGGAACGTGGACCAGGCGCGCTCCAACGCCGCCGCCGCGGGCGTCAGCGGCATTGACGCCACATTCGACGTCGGCGTCCGGGAAATCTATGACCGCTACTTCCGCGAATCGATCCACCCCCGCTGGTAGCAGCTCTTGTACGGAGAACCGCGGATTAGCCTTCCGGATACCACACCCGAACTCCCTCAACGCGTGCGAAGGGGGTCAGGGTGTGGGGTTTGGCAGACTTTTCCGTCATGATGTCCAGCACCTCGACATTCCGGACCAGGAGCGCGTCACCGATCAGAGAGCGGTGGCAGCGCCACGGGACGGCTTCGGCGCACATGACCGCCAAATTGTTGGTCCGCCCGCGTTCCATCAGCTGGGCGATGGCCGCTGCAAATTCCTCGGTCTGCATGTAGTCGGCGTACCCCCGGAAAGACGCGTTTCGCCAGGCACCGTTGGTACTGTCTTCCCTGGGGTGCCGGAGCCCGCCGAGGGATTCCATCTGCCGGTAGGTGATTCCGCTGGCACGCACGCTCGCGGCCAGGGCGTCCCCATTGAACTGCGGATTGTGCCGCGATTTCGGGACGGTGCGGACATCGATCAGCTTCTTGACGCCGTGGGCCTTCAGGATGCCGATGAATTCGTCGATGGGATGAGTGGAGTGCCCCACCGTGAAGATGGTCATGTCCGTCATGTCCCCATGCTAAGGCGGCAAGGAAGCCTATGCCGGCTGCGAAGCGGCCCGGATATTCTGATTGACCTACCAGCTATTAAGGGAACGGGCATGGAATGACTGCATCCTCCATCAATGCCTTCATTGACCGGCTCGCCTCGGTGGAAACAGGGCCCTGGTGCAACAACTTCTTCGATCACGCCATCCCGGGGAACGCGCAGCGCCGGCGGAACCTGGGTCTCTATCTGCAGGAGATGCTGGACCGCTCCCCGCAGGTGTTGCTGGTGGGTGAGGCGCCCGGTTTCCGGGGCATGCGGATCACCGGCGTGCCCTTCACCAACCGCACCATCTTCGAGGGGCCCGCCAACGGCTTCGGGCTCTTCGGTCCGGGAAAGGGCTACGTGCTGCCGGCGGAGGCCGCCGGGGTCGCAGCGGAGCCGACTGCAACGGTGATGTGGGAGGTCCTGGCCGAGCTGGACTTCCTTCCCCTGTTATGGAGCGCCTGCCCGTGGCATACCCACATGCCGGGTCGGCCGCTGTCCAACCGCACCCCGACATCCGCCGAAGCAGCCCTCGGAACCCCGTTTTGGCAGGCGCTGACAGAGCTGTTTCCCATCGAAACCGTGGTGGCGGTGGGCAATGTGGCGCACCGCAGCCTGCAGCGGAGCGGCCGTGACGCACTGAAGATCAGGCATCCTGCCCACGGTGGCCGGTCCGGGTTCAAACGCGGCCTGCAGGAGCTGCTGGGCACCTCCGGCTAAGACCAACGCGAGGTCAGGCACGCCCATGCTGTGGGGTTTCTTGGGCCGTATCTGACCCCGCGTTGTGGCTGGCGTCGGCTGCTGCGCCTGACCTTAATCGAGCAGGTGCAGCTGGTCCGGGGTGTCGAGGTCCTCACCGCCGGAGAAGTCACTGCAATCCACCAGATCAACCAGGTCCGGGTGGGCCTGCAGGAAGACACGCGCCCCGGCGTCGCCGGTCGCCGTTTCCGCGGCCGCAGCGCGAAGGCTGGCATCCAGGAGCAGGGGATGCCCCCGCCGCAGCTTGCCCTGCGGGCCGCGGTAGGCGGCCGCCGTCACCCGGCCCGGCCGGTGGGCCGCCAGCAGCCGGGCGACGGTCCCGGCGGTCAGGCCGGGCTGGTCCACGAGCGCGATGAGCACGTGATCCTCCGGAGCCGCCGCGGCAACCCCGGCCCGGAAGGAGCTGCCCATCCCGGACTCCCAGTCCGGGTTTTCGATGACCTTGTGCCGGCTGAGGTCGGTGGCGGCGCGGACCGTTGCCGCGTCCGCGCCGAGCACCGTCACCACTTCCCGGCAGCCGCCCTGCAACAGCACGTCAGCGAGCACTTCGACGAGCGTGCGGCCGCGGAACCGGAGCAGCGCCTTGGGACCGAGCCCCAGCCGTGTCCCGGCGCCGGCGGCAAGCAGCACCGCCGTCGTGACCGGTGCTCCGCTGTCGCTCATCTGCCCACCCTAACGCGCGCCCCCTAACGCCTTGCTCAGGCGTCGCCGCCCGCTCCGCCGGTGGTCCCGGCGTTGACGTCCAGGAGTTTGTAGCGGTCCATGGCGTACGACGGCGCGCCCTCCTCGACGTCGCCCCTCGCCGCGAGCAGCTGCAGGGTCTTCACCACGATCGAGTGGGTGTCGTTCTTGAAGAAGCGGCGTGCAGCGGCGCGGGTGTCGGAGAAGCCGAAGCCGTCCGCGCCGAGCGAGGCGAACTGGTGCGGGAGGAACTGCCGGATCTGGTCCGGCACGGCCTTCATGTAGTCGGTCACGGCCACGATCGGACCGGTCGCATCCGCGAGCTGCTGGGCCACGAACGGGACGCGGGCGGGCTGGCCGGGGTTGAGGAAGGCCTCTTCCTCGGCGGCGAGCCCGTCGCGGCGCAGCTCGTTCCAGGACGTCACGGACCACACATCGGCGGAGACGCCCCAGTCCTCGGCAAGGATCCGCTGGGCTTCCAGGGCCCAGGGGACGGACACACCGGAGGCCAGGATCTGGCTCTTCGGCCCGGCCACGTCCGACGCCGACACCCGGTAGATGCCCTTCAGTACACCGTTGACGTCGAGGTTCTCGGGTTCCGCCGGCTGGAAGATCGGCTCGTTGTAGACCGTGAGGTAATACATCAGGTTCCGGTCGGCGTTGCTTCCGGCGGCGTCGCCATACATCCGCTCCAGGCCGTCGCGCATGATGTGGCCCATTTCGTACCCGAACGCGGGGTCGTAGGTGAGGACGGCCGGGTTGGTCGAAGCGAGGATCGGGGAGTGGCCGTCGGCGTGCTGCAGGCCCTCGCCGGTCAGGGTGGTGCGGCCGGCGGTGGCGCCGATGATGAACCCGCGGGTCATCTGGTCCGCGGCGGCCCAGAAGGAGTCGCCCGTGCGCTGGAA
>NZ_FNJS01000020.1:0-86831 GCF_900104405.1 Arthrobacter sp. ok909
CCGCCGACCCCGATGTCCGCCCGCTGCGCCCGGTGCACCATGACCGCGGCATTCCAGCGCAGCCACGCCCGGTACTTCCGCTCGATCTCCTCGTCCCCGGGGAACGGCGCCTCCTGGTCCACCGGGATCGTGTTGACGTAGTCCGTGGTGGTCACCATCGGAACACCCACACTCTGCGCCCCGGCCCGCTGAAGCAGGCTCCGCATGATGTACTGGGCACGCTCGGTGCCCTGTTCCTGAATCAGCGCATCCAGGGACTCCAGCCACTCGGCGGTCTCTTCCGGATCACGATCAGGCAGCTGGTTTGTCAACCCGCTGAGGATATGGGAGGTATCTTCTCCTGCAGCCACGTCCAGCCTCTTTTCATCGTTGAATGGTTGGCTCAAGTTTTCATTCTGTGAGAAAACTTTCTTGCAATTCGAGATTATCGATGCGGCCCGGGGCACGTCAACACCAACGGCGCATCACCGCGGCCCTGCAGTCACAATCGGTCGGGAGGGTCCCACAAGCAACCGGGGCGTCGCTCAGGCCGAGGCGAGCAGCCTGCCCCACCGCGGGGAGAGCAGCGGGGCGCCGGTCATCTTGAGACAGTGCCACAATGTCACGGCCACCGAGTCAAGCACGGGTACGCCCATGGCCGCTTCGATTTCCTCGGCAATGTTGGCGCCGTAAAGGTTGGTGCAGAGGTAGACGAGCGCGTCCGGGTTCGAAGCCGCGAGTTCCAGCGATCCGGGCCGCATTTCGGCGTCGGAGACCCGGGCAAATGATTCGTTGTCGCTCAGGCCGAGGAACCGGTGGTCAAGCGTCTTGATCCCGTCCCGTTCGTACGACGCCACGATCGCGCGGTTGACGTCCTCCGTATAGGGGGTGAACAGTCCGATCCGTTCGGTGCCGAAGGATCGGAAGGCTTCCATGTACGCCAGCGTGGCGGTGGTGGCGGGGATGCCGGTGGCGTCCTGTATTTCCTGGACGAGTTCGCGGTCGTGACCGGCGCCGAGCCACGAGCCCGAGGTGCCGTTCCACGCGATGACGTCGACGTCGGCGGTGGCCAGGATCTCGGCGGCGGCCCGCATGACCGGGGCGTCGAACTGCTTGTCGGAGGAATCGTCGAGGGCGATCCTCGTGACCTGGATCCTCGCGAAGTGGATGGTGACGTCGTCGCGGTCGCCCAGGATGCGGTAGCTCTGCGGTTCGAGGCAGGTGTTGGAGGACGGCACGATCATGCCGATGCGGGTGGGGCGGTTGGGGGAAGGCACGGGGGATCCTAACGGGTGGCGGGGACGGTGATGGGTGCGGAAGCGGCGCCGGCCGCGGCCTGGTGTTCGCGGAATCCGTTGCGGGCCACGAAGCTTCCGACAGGGCCGGGGTCATGGAAGCCGTTGGCGTCGAGCACCACGCGTCCGGCTGACACCACGACGTCGGGCCAACCCGTGAGCGTCCGGCCGTCGAACGGGGAGAAATCGGTCCCCATGTGCAGGGCGGCGCCGTCGACGGCACGTTCCCGTGCCGGATCGAACACGACGAGGTCGGCGTCGAACCCGGGAGCGATGATGCCCTTGCCCGGGAGGGCGTTGATCCGGGCCGGCCCGGCGGCGAACACTTCCACGAAATCCTCCACCCGGGCCGCTCCGCCGGCGGCGTCCATCATGGCGGTGAACGTGACCGGCATGCGGGTTTCCACCCCGGGCAGGCCGTGCGGCATGGCACGGATGTCATCGGTCCGCTCGCGCTTCTGCGCGAGGTCGTAGCAGGAGTGGTCCGAGGCCACGGTGTGGATGGCACCGGCGGCAAGCCGGCCCCGCAGCGCGGCCACGGTCTCGGCGCTGCGCATCGGCGGGCAGCAGGCGTACCACTCGGGGAAGGACCTGCCGTAGACGGTGTCGTCCAGGGTGAGGTAGTGCGGGCATGTCTCGGAGTAGGCCTCCTGGCCGCGGCGGCGGGCCTCGGCGACGAGGTCCACGGCTCCCGGCGTGGACTGGTGCACAAAGTAGACGGGGGCGTTGGTATATTCGGCCATCGCCAGGGTCTCCTTGACCGAGATTTCCTCCGCGAGTTCGGGCCGGGTCCGGTGCAGGTGTTCAATGCTGATCCGGCCGTCGTCCGCGTGCTGCCGGGTGCAGTCGGCAATGATGGGGTCGTGTTCGGCATGGATGTAGGTCAGGCCGTCGAGCCGGACCATCTCGCGCATGACCTTCAGGATGGTGTCGCCGTCGGCCATGGTGGTGCCCCGGTTGGTGGTGTACATCTTGACGGAACGGACACCTTCGGCGGCAAGCTGCTCGAGCTGCCAGGGCACGGTTTCGTCCCAGTCGACAACCGAGCCGTGGAGGGCGACGTCGCAGCGGGACTCTCGGGCCAGTTCCTTTTTGTGCAGGACCGCGGCCAGCGGGGTCTCCCGGGCGTCGCGGGGGATGCCGAAGTCGATGATCGTGGTGGTGCCGCCCCAGAGGGCGGCGGTGGAGGTGGTGCGGTAGTCATCCAGGGTGCGGAACCGTCCGGTTACCTGGGCGACGTGACAGTGGCCGTCCACGCCGCCGGGAATCACCATCCGGCCGGCGGCGTCGATGGTCCGGGCAGCAGCGGGGACGGGTTCGGAAGCGTCCACGAGCTGGACGATCTTCCCGCCGTGCACCACCACGTGGGCAGCCTGGCGGCCGAAACTGTTGACCACGGTGCCGTGGGCAATGACAAGGTCTGGGGCGTGGGACATCGTTGTCCTCCTTCGAAGAAGAAGCTAGTGGGACGGGGTTATCAGCGGGGCTGGATTATCAGCGGGACCCGACGACTGCCCGGGGGGCGTTCTGCGCCGTCGTGAGGGCGGCGTCGAGGTTGTCCGAGAGCCCTCGGCGGGGCTTGGCCGGTGGCGGCGCGAAGGCGCCGGCCCGGTGCGGTCCGGACTGGAGGTTGACCACTGACTGTGCCATCTGGATGCCGGCGGAAATGCCGTCCACCACAGGGACGGGGATCTGGCCCGCCAGCTCGCGGGCAAGGCCGGCGAGCGGCGCGCCGGCGAGGATGACGACGTCGGCCCCGTCCTGGGTGACGGCCTGACGGCTGAGTGCCAGCAGGGTCTCCTTGAAGTCCTGCTGCACGGAACCGATGCCGGTGAGGGTCTCGTTGATGGACCGGATCGAGGCCAACCGGCCGCCGAGCCCGAAGCGTTCCACGCAGTCCAAGTACCAGGGCCGGATCCGGTCCGAGATGGCGATGATCGAGAACCGGTGACCCTGCAGTGCCGCGGCGCACAGGGCGGCCTCGGTGATCCCGATGACCGGGATGTCGGTCAGTTCCTTCAGCGCGGGCATGCCGGGGTCTCCGAACGCCGCGACCACGACGCCGTCGATCCCGTTTTCGGTGCCGGGTCCGGACCCGTCGCGGGTGTACTCGGCGATGATTTCGGCGACGGCGCCGGCGGCGATCAGGGATTCAAAGCGGGTTTCAATGTATTCGACGCCGTGGCCTGCGGTGCGGACCAGCAGTTCTGTTCCGGGCGAGGCGGAGCGCCGGGCTTCGGATTCGATCAGCGCGGTGACGTCGTTGCTGATGTTGGGGTTGATGACGAGGAGTTTCATGTGTTCTTCCGATGAAGGGCGGGTTCCGTCCGGCGGAAATCCTCCGGAAACTGTTCCCGGTATTTGTCGATGTGCGACGCCGACTGGGCAGCCGCCCGGTCCGGGTCACCGCTGGCGATCGCGGCATACAGGGCCCGGTGTTCCTCGATGAGCTCGGGGAGGTCGCTCACATGCCGGAACAGCCAGTGCATCCGGCCCTGGAGGGGTTCGAGCGCGGACTTGAGGAAGCCGTTGTCCGCGATCCGGGTGATGGCATCGTGGAATTCGCTGTTGGCCCGGTGGGCTTCCATGACGGCACCCTTGGCAAGGCAGCGGTCTGCTTCGTCCAACAGGGTTTGCAGCGCGCCGAGGTCCTCCGGTGTGGCGCGGGTCGCGGCCAGCCTGCAGGCCAGCACTTCGAGCGACTGGCGGACGTCGAAGAGATCCTCCACGTCTTTGGGGCTGAGCGTGCTGACTTCGGCCCCCCGCGCGCCGCGGTCGCTGACCAGGCCTTCCTGGCGCAGCATGCGCAGCGCTTCGCGGACCGGGAGGCGCGAGACGTTGAATTCGGCGGCGAGGTCGCGCTCCACCAGCCTGGTGCCGGGAACGTAGTGCCCTTCAAAGATCCTGGTGCGGAGGGTGTCCCGGACAGCCTCCCGGAGGGGGCGTTCCTTGTCCTGGGGTTCTTCAGCGGTAAGCATGGTGCTCCATTCGGGTTCTTTTTGGCACTGCGTTCCCGGCTCCGGGAACAGGTGTTGCGTGGCCTAGCTTAGACAGGGAGCCGCTTGTTGTAGTTCAGCGTCAGTACGGATGCTCCCATGATGACCGCCGAACCCACGAAGTACAGCAGCGCCCAGGTGTACGAGCCGGTGGCGCCGACGATCAGGCCGACAACGATCGGGGTGACGAAGCCGGAGATATTGCCGCTGAAGTTCATGGCGCCGCCCAGGACACCGGCGTTGGTCCGGCCGCCCAGGATGGAGGGGATGCTCCAGAAGAGGCCCACCCAGCGCAGGAAGAACATCACGACGGAGAGGAGGACCACAGCCGTCGTCGGGTCTGACACGACGGTGACGCCGACAAGGCCGCCGATCACAACGACGCTGGAGATGCCCAGGAGGGTACGCATGACCCGGTTGGCCGAGGCGCCGGCGGCCCTCCACTTGTCCGCGATGGTGCCGCCGAGGATTTCGCCGACGAATCCGGCGCCGAAGATCACGAAGGTGGACCAGCCGATGGTCTTCAGGTCAAAACCCTTGGCCTGTGACAGGTAGAGCGGGCCCCACGTGAGCAGGCCGTAGAAGACTCCGTTGAAGCCCAGCCAGCCGAAGCACATGGCCCAGAAGGAACGGAATTTCAGGTAGGGGAGCAGGGCACGCTTTCCCTTGCTGCCCTCGAGTTCGGCTTCGGCGTCCTCCGCGGCGTGGGAGGCCTCGAGGTACTCGGCCTCGGCGTCGTTGACTCCGCGGTGCTGGCGCGGGTTATCCCGGACGTACCACCACACGGCGAGGCCCATGAGGACGGTCGCGACGCCGGCGATGATGAACGAGCTCCGCCAGCTGCCCGTCGATGCGATCAGGCCCGCGATGAGAATGCCGCCCAGCCCGGCGCCCAGCGGGGCGCCGGCGTCAAGGATCGTTGCGCCGCGGCCGCGTTCGGATTTGTGCATCCAGATGGCGTTCAGCTTTCCGCCCGCCGGCATGACTCCGGCCTCGGTGACGCCGATGCCCAGGCGGGCGATGAACATGCTGAGGAAGCCGCCTGCCAGGCCCGAGGCTGCCGTGGCGGCACCCCAGCCGACGCAGGACGCGGTCATTACCTTGCGTGGGCCGAACTTGTCGATCAGCCAGCCGACGGGGATCTGCATGAGGGCGTAGGTCCAGAAGAAGGCCGAGAGCAGGAGGCCCACGAGCTCCGGGGCCATGTTGAATTCCTTCTGGATGATGGGCAGGGCTACCGAGATGGAGCCCCGGTCGATGTAGTTCACGGACACGAGGACCAGCAGGAGGAGGAACATTTTCCAGCGGACATTGGTGCGCCGTTGCACGCGGTCCTTGGGGCTTGCGGCGTCAGCGTGTGGTGCTGAGGTTTCCTGTACGGGGGGTTCGGTATTTCGAAGAGACACAACTTCTCCTTCAGAGAGAGGAAAAATGCCGGCAGGTGAGAGATTCAATTCGTTCGCGGGCCAGGTGGCCGGGGTGTGGGGCCGTCCTGTGCGCGGGCTTCCCGGTGCTGCTGTGAGGGCTGATATCTGGCCTGACATCAGGTGCGCAACCTAGGGGAGTCGGGGCCCGGCAAGCTTGCTTGTTTTGGGATCCCAATTTGGGATCCCAAAAATGAGAATAGAAGTGACGCGGGCCACTGTCAAGGGATGCAGGTCTGCCGGTTGCGTTCGCGCGAAAAACTTCGTTTGTGACTGGGGTCGGGTTCGCGTGCGGGAGTGCCGGGGATGCCGGGGATACGGGGCGCCGGCGGCGTCGGGGTTCCGGCGATGCTGTGCGGGCCGCTCCCGGGCATGGCTTCGCCCCGCCATCCGACAGGGAGCCTGTTCCCGGTGTGATTCGGGGTGGATGGCGGGGCGAACGTGTTCCTGATGCCGGCCCGAGCGTGCAGTTAGCTGCCGCGGTACGTGGAGTAAGCGAAGGGGCTCAGCAGGAGCGGGACGTGGTAGTGGTCTTGGGATTCGGACACCGCGAAGGTCAGCGTGACCTCGGGGAAGAAGGTCTCGGTCCCGGCGGCCTCGTAGTAGCTTCCGGTGTCGAAGCCCAGCCGGTACGTGCCGGAGGGAAGTTTGTCCGGCCCGAGGGATTTGATGCGGCCGTCGTCGTCCGTGGCGCCTGCCGCGATCTTGACCCAACGCTCGCCGTCGAGCCTGTGGAAGGTGACGGCGACGCCGGCGGCGGGCTTGCCGGTGCCGGTGTCCAGCACGTGGGTGGTGACGTGGGAGGTGCTCATGTGCCGATCAGTCCTTCGAGTCGGAGTACCGCGATTTCGCGCAGCTGCTGGCCGATGATTGCTTGTTCCTGTTCCGGGGTGTGCGCGAGCCTGGTGTTGAGGGCGGCGAGGATTTCCTCCCGGCTGCGGCCGGCGGCGCGGATCAGGAAGACCTGGCCGAATTTTTTTTCGTAGCTCCGGTTCCCCTCGGCGATGGCTGCCGCAACGGCCGGGTCCGGAATGCCCAGGCCTGCCTGCTCCGATTGTGAGAGCCGCGCCTCCGTGCTGTTTCCTGCGGCCCGTTCGCCGATGCGTGGATGGTGGGCCAGGGCGGCCTCCACCTCCGGCTCGGTAAAGGGTTCCGCTGCGCGGTTGGCCGCTTCGAGAAGGCTCGCGGCGCTGCCGAACGGCCGGCCCTGGATGATCTCCGCGATCCACCGCTCTATGTCCAGGCAGGGGCGCAGCGCGGCCGCGGCCTCGGCACGTCCGGCCGCGTTAAAGTCTTCCAACAGCATGTGCCAGATCCTTTGAGTCAATGCTGGCATCCACGGTGTAGGGCTATACGGACAAGATATTCGTATCGTGGAACTGTTATTTCAGCATATGCAAAAAATTGAACCGTACCGTGTGCCGGGTGTCAACCGGCGGCCGGATTCCGCGGCGGATTCCGACGACGGCTACGGAAACGGGCAGGTGCGCCCCGGATCCGGGGTGCACCTGTCCGAAATCGCCGCGGAAACGGCTGGGCTCAGCCGTGAATAGTTGCGACGTCGCTCTTTTCCCAGTACCCGCCGTGCGTATTCCGCCCTGGTGTGTTGTCTCCGGTGCCTGCCGGCGCTCCCGGTTTTAGCTCGCCCGTTCGCAACGGGCGGCTCGCTGACGGATTCTGCCCGGCGTAGGTGCAGGGTCCGGTACTTCTATGGTCCGCCCGCGGCGGCCCCCGATCCACCCCTTGCCAGCGACTTCTTCTTGGTGCAACGGATTTGTCGTCCATATACCCCTGGGGGTATGCTAGGGAGACCTTAGACCCACCGACAGAGGAGTACCCGGATGTGCCGTGCAGTTGCCTGCAAGAAGTGCGGAAAGACCACCTGGGCCGGCTGCGGCCAGCATGTTGACCAGGTCATGCGGGGCGTCCCCAGCGCCGACCGCTGCCGCGGCCACGAGGGCGAAACCAGCACCAAGACCACCACCAAGACCGGCTTCTTCGCCAAGCTGTTCGGCCGGTAGAACCGGGCGGTAGTACCCGTGGCCGCAACCCGCCGGCGCTGCGCTGGCCGAGTGCGCCTGCCCAAGTCCGCCTAGCCCAGGCGGTAGCCGGCGTCGCGGGCGGTGAGGATGCGGTCCGCGCCGATCTTTAGCTGCAACTGCCGCACATGCACGTCCACCACGTTGGACGTGCCGTCGAAGTCGCGGCCCCAGACGTGGCTGAGCAGTTGTTGCCGGCTCAGGACCTGTCCCGGGTGCAGCAGGAACATTTCCACCAAGGCGAATTCCCGGGCCGAGAGCTCTACCGTCCTGCCGTCGACGCTGACCGTAAGGGCGTGCAGGTTCAGCTCCAGCGGGCCGTAGCGCATGATGCTCCCCGCGAGCGGATCGCCGGTATCGACTGTGCGTACCCGGGCCCGGACACGGGCCTCCAGTTCCTCGAGGGGAAACGGCTTGACGATGCAGTCGTCGGCGCCGCCCTCCAGCGCTGCGAGACTATCCGCGGGTGACCCGGGGGCCGTGAGGAAGATGACCGGGATCCCCGCCTGCCCGTGGCGTAGGGCCGCCAGGACAGTGAAGCCGTCAAGCCGGCGAAGCCCGGCAGCCAGGAGCAGGAGATCGAATTCGCCGCTGGCCGCCAGGTCCACCGCCGTGACGGAGTCGGCGACCACGCTCGGGGCGTAGCCGGCCGCGCGCAGGCCCTCTTCGATGAAGCGGGACATGCGTTCGTCGTCTTCGGCTATGAGGATGCGGATCACGGCGACTCCCAGGAACAGCCCGGCTCCGGACGGTCCGCCACGTCCGTGCGCATCGGCGCGGTGCAGTCCGCGCGAAGCCGGACGCTGCAAATTTGCGCCGTCTCTTACGTGGACCGGGAGGACTTCCGGGGCCTTCTTTCATCCTGCCCCTGTAACGGGGCGTGCGCCACCCTTGAACGGTTGATATTCGGACTATTAACCGTCCCAATGCTGCTACTGCCCGAACAGGGCACCGGTGAGCTGATGCGTCAGCTCATGGATGAGGTCCAGACGGGCCGCGCTGTCGGCGTCGTCCGGGCCCCACGTGTAGATGACCACCGCGTAGGAGCGGTCGCCAGCACTGAGCAGCGCGGCGTCGTGGACGTATCCTTCCACCACGCCGTACTTGTGGTGGACGGTGATCTCCGAGGAGACCGCCGCCGGGATGAGGTCCTCGTCGTTGGTGTGCTGCATGTAGCCCAACAGCTCCGCGGTGTGCCCGGTATTGAGGAGCTTGCCCGTGGAGAGCTGCTGGAGGAGCCGGGCCATGTCGGCCGGGGCCAGGAGGTTTTGCTCGGGGTCGTAGGTGATGCCCAGAGTGGCGGCGTAATCGGTCAGTCGGGGGTAGCCGATATCCCGCATGAGCAGGATCCACGAGTCGTCGCTGCTGGTGTTGATCATGGCCTTGAGCTGGAACGCCGCGGTGAACGCGCCCAGTTGAGTATCGAGCGACTTTTCGCCGGTTTCCACGAGGTGGTAGTAGGCGGCAGCCGTCAGGACCTTCGCCGTGCTCGCCGCCGTGTAGGGTGCCATATCGCCGTAGCTCTGCAGCGCTCCGTCGCTGGTGTCCATGACGGCGACGCCGATCCTGTGATCGGGGTGTCCGCCGATGATCCGCCGGATCTCGGCGGGGAGGTCGACGGCGGCGCGGGGCGACGGTGCCGGCGCCGCGGCTGACTGGCTTTGCGCCTCCCCGTGGCTGACCGTCAGGAAGTCGCCCTCGGGCGACGGTCCGGTGCGGATGGCACCGAAGACGACGACGGCGGCCAGCACCAGCGCGGCGGCGGCCCAGACCAGAATCACGTTCCGGCCGTGGTGAGGCGCGGCCGGCCGCGGGCCCGGAGTCGTCATATTCGTGGGCCCTCCGGACTTAACTGGGTGCTCAGCACACGCGTGCTGGGGCGGATCGTTTCGACAGGTTCTTGACTGGCAAGGGTGGTGTCTCCGACGTTAGGCGCGGGGGCAGGCGAAGTCCACGGACCGCGCGGGGCGCCGCCCGAAGTCTTTCCAAAGTCCTAGGAGCGCAGCCGGTGCGGGGCGATCTGCAGGTGGTGCTCCAGGACGTAGTCGGCGATCGCCAGGGCGGAGGTCGCCGCCGGGGAGGGCGCATTGCGCAGCAGTGTGACGGCGCCCAGCCGGTCCACGGCGAAGTCGTCCAGCAGGGAACCGTCGGCGGCCCAGGCCTGGGCGCGGACCCCGGCGCCGGCCTTCCTGGCGAGGTCGCCGGGTTGCAGTTCGGGCAGGAACTGCCGGGCCTGCCGGAAGTACAGCGGCTTGAGCAGTGACGCCGAGATTTCCCGGGCGCCCATCCGCCAGTGCTGCCGTGCCAGGGCCGGGGCGCCGGGCCACCGAAGCGAGGCCAGAGTGTCCGGCACGGACACCCGCGCCCACGAGTAGCCTTCCCGCGCCAAGGCCGGCACCGCGTTGGGGCCCACATGGACGTCGTCGTACACGCCGCGGGTGAAGTGCACACCCAGGAACGGGAAGCGCGGGTCCGGGACCGGGTAGATCATGCCCCGGACCAAATGGCTCCGGGCGGCGGCCATCACCCAGTACTCGCCGCGAAACGGCAGGATCGCAGGCGACGGGCTGGCCCCGACCATCCTGGCCACGACGTCCGACTGCAGTCCGGCGCACACCACCAGCCGGTCGAAGGTGTGCGTGGCGGCCGGCGTGGAGACGTGCACGGCGCTGCCGGCATTGTTGACGGCCGTCACCTCCTGGCCCAGGAGCACGGATCCGCCACCGCTCCGCACGTCCTGCGCCATGGCTTCGGTGATGGCGGCGTAGTCCACGACGGCGGTGTGCGGCGAGTGCACGGCCGCGACGCCCGCGGCGTGCGGCTCGATCTCGCGCAGTTCCGCCCGGGTGAGCCGTTTCATACCCGGGACGCGGTTCTCCCGGGCGCGGCGCTCGATTTCATCGAGCCGTGGACGTTCCGCCTCGGTCACCGCGACCACCAGCTTGCCGAGCTCGCGGTACGGCAGGCCCTTGTCCCGGCAGTACTCCCGGGTGAGGGCCCGGCCTCGGGCGCACAGGACGGCCTTGAGGGATCCCGGCTGATAGTAGAGGCCGGCGTGGACCACGCCGGAGTTGTGGCCCGACTGGTGTGCGGCCACCCGGTGCTCCTTTTCCAGGACCGTGACGTGGAAGTCCCCGGTCCGGACCAGGGCACGGGCAATCGCCATGCCCACGATCCCGCCGCCAATGATCCCGATCCGAGCCGCCACGCGCGCCGCCTTCCCCTGCACTCCAATGCCTGTTGTTGTGGACCCTATCCCGAACGGCGCCCGGATGTCAGGGGAGTCCGCGTCGTAAGGCACGGCCGGCGGCTCTACTACGCTGGCAATCATGACCCGGAAAATTACTGTCAGCCTGCTGGACGCCGCGTTGCGTGAATACCTTCAGCCGCACCCGGACGTCACCGTCCTGGAATGGGACTTCGCCGGTGAGCCGCCCCGGCCGCGGATCGACATCGTGGTGCCGCCGTACATGGGCGGCCCGCAGGTCCTGCAACGCCTGGAAACCGTGGACACGGCGCTGGTCCAGAGCCAGTCGATCGGGTACGACGGCGTGGCGGACTTCCTGCCCTCCGGCAGGGTCTTCGCCAACGCGGCCGGCGTCCACGAAACCTCCACCGCGGAGCTGGCGCTGGCCCTCATCCTGGCCAGCCAGCGCGAGTTCCCCCGCCTTATACGGAACCAGCAGGAGGGCCGGTGGGATGGCCGGCCCACCGCCAGCCTGGCCGACCGCCGCGTCCTGATCGTTGGCTACGGCGGCGTGGGAAAGGCGATCGAGCACCGGCTCCTTCCGTTCGAGACCAGCGTGACCCGGGTGGCCAGCAGGGAACGGACGGACGAACGCGGCCCCGTTCACGGCATCGCGGAGCTCCACGCACTGCTGCCGGAGCACGACATCGTGGTGGTGGGGGTTCCGCTCAGCGACTCCACCCGGCACCTCGTGGATGATGCCTTCCTTGCGGCCATGCCCGACGGCGCCCTGCTGGTGAATGTGGCCCGCGGCCCGGTGGCGGACACCGACGCCCTGGTCCGGCACACTGCCACCGGCCGGATCCGCGCCGCGCTGGATGTCACCGATCCCGAGCCCCTGCCGCAGGACCACCCGCTGTGGCGGACCCCCGGCGTCATCATCAGCCCGCACGTGGGCGGGGCGAGCTCGGCGATGCGGCCGCGGATGGGCCGGCTGCTCCAGCGCCAGATCGAGCTGATGCTGGCGGGCGAGCCTCCGGTGAACGTGGTGCTAAACGGATAGGACACATGGGACGCGGACCATTATGAGCAATGGCTGGCGGATGCTGGAATGGTCCCGGCAGATGCAAGGGAGCAACAAGGGAAGGCCGGTGCACGGATGATCCTGCTGGATTCACTGGAGCGGCAGATCGTGGCCGCCCTGCAGCTGGACCCACGCTGCCCGTGGCGGAAGATGGCCGCGGTGCTGGGGGAGGCAGAGCGGACGGTGGCGCGGCGGGGCGCCCAGCTGCTTGAGTCCGGAGCTGTGGCCGTGGCTGCCGTCCGGCCGCACCCGGCGTCCATGCTGGTCGAGATGCGCTGCACGCCGGGGACGGCCCGCGCCGCCGCCCAGTCACTGGCACAGCGCCCGGACAGCACGTTTGTCTACACCATTACCGGTAGCGGGGACTGCGTGGCGGAGATCCTCACCGACCGGAACCGGATGGGGGACATCCTCGCCGACGAACTGCCCTCCACCATCGGGCTTCAGCATTCAGTGAGCTATCCAGTGCTACGTTACTTCCGCACCATTCAAGGCTGGCGGCCGGAGATGCTCAGCGTCGAGCAGGCTGACGCGCTGCGCTCGCCGGTTGCCGCTGACACGGGCGTGTTTGCCGTCAGGCAGGACCTGAACCGTCAGGACACCGAGCTGGTGGAGGCCCTCTGCGCCGACGGCCGGATCAGCTTCGAGGCGCTGGCCCGACGTGTCGGTGTCTCCGAGGCCACGGCCCGGCGGCGCTGCGAATGGCTACTGGCCAACAACCAGGTCCAGCTCCGCGTGGTGGTGGAACCGGCGGCACTTGGACTCGCCGTCGAGGCCCTGCTGTGGATCCGGGCCTCACCAAACCACGTTGAACAGCTGGGCAACGCCTTGGCCGATCATCCGGCGGTCCGGTACGCTGCCGCGATTGCCGGTGACTACCAGATCGTGGCCGACGTGACGGTGGGGGACCTGCCGTCCCTCTACCGCTTCATCACGGGTTCGGACTGGGCAGCTCATGCGACGGAGGTGGACGTCTCGGTGCTGCTGGATGCCCGCAAACGCGGTGGTCGGATCATGCGGGCAGCGGGCTGAGGCCTGCCAGGTCCGGGGCGACGGCGGCGTACCCCGTCTGCTCCTCGAACGCCCGCCCCCAGCGCAGCAGCTGCATGTCTGTGTAGTGGTTTGAGGCCAGCTGGAGCCCGATGGGCAGCCCGGCGGCACTGAACCCAGCCGGCACGCTGAGCACCGGAAGTCCCGTGGCGGACAGCAGGCAGGCCGAGCGCATCCAGTCGAGGTACGTTTCGGACCGGACTCCCGCCACCTCCGGCGGATACCTGAGGGAAGCGTCGAACGGCACCACCTGAGCGCACGGGCTGGCGAAGAGGTCATAGCGGCCGAAGAACTCCTGGATGCTGCGCTCCAGCAGGGTGCGGGCGGCGTTCGTGGCAATAATGTCCTGGGCGGTGAGGGCGAGCCCCTTGGCCACGTTCCACCGGACCTCGGGCTTTATCACCTCACCATGCTGCTCCACCAGCGTGCCCAGCCCCGCGGCAAAGTCCAGCGCCCGGGTGTTGCCGAACACGAGGTCCGCGTGCCGGAAATCCGGAGATGATTCCTCCACCACGGCGCCCAATTCCTCGAACACCGCGAGTTGCCGCTCTAGGTGGTCCAGGATCTCCGGCTCCACGGGCACCCCAATTCCGAAGTCGCGGGACCAGCCGATCCGCACACCGCTCATGTCCGTCTCAAGCCGCGAACGGAACACGGCGGGATCCAGGCCTTGCGGGCACGGAACACGGGGGTCGGAACCGGCCGTGACGGACATGAATAGGGCAATGTCCTCCACCGTGCGGGCCATCGGACCGGTCCGGCCCAGCCAGGCATACGCGTTGTGGTCCGAAGGCATGGGAATCACGGCCTGGGAAGGGCGGAACCCCACAATGTTGCAGAACGACGCCGGGATCCGCAGCGAGCCGCCCATGTCGCTGCCGTCGCCCATCGCCTGGACCCGGGAGCCGACAACGGCGGCCACTCCGCCGCTGCTGCCTCCTGCGCTGAGCGTCGGCGCGTAAGGATTCGTGGTGGTGCCGAAGAGTTCATTGAAGGTGTGTGAACCGGCGCCAAATTCCGGGACGTTCGACTTTCCGGTGCTCACCACTCCGGCGGCCTTCAGCCGGGCGACGATCAGGTCATCGGCGTCGGGAACGAAGTCCTTCAACACCAGCGACCCCTGGGTAGTGCGCATTCCGGCGGTGTTGTTCGTGTCCTTGTGGGTCATCGGCAGCCCGTGCAGAGGCGGCAACTCGGCGCCCGATGCCGTGACGTCGTCCGCGCGGGCGGCCTGCCTCTCCGCACCTTCGACGTCCAGTGTCACCACGGCGTTCAACACCGGATTCACTTCCGCAATGCGCTCCAGGTGGGCAGCCAAAGCTTCGCGGGCCGAAACCTCCTTGTTGCGGATAGCGGTTGTGAGTTCGACGGCGGACAGGTTACCGATGGTGTCAGACATGGTGCTCCTTTTGCGTGCGGTGGTTCCGTCCCTGAAGTGTCCAGCATCGGCGTATCCCCGAGGAAGGGCTCCCCGCAGGGAGCCGCCCAATGACCGATACCGCCAAAATTTTGGCTGATTCCGTCAACCATTGCGGTCAGTGTGGTCGGCGACACACAGTAATGGATACCTGCTGGCCGATCCGGTCTCGAAGGTTCAGATTTCCGCCCCTGCCTGGAGTGGCCGGCAGCGTTAGCAGCTCCGGACCCGCAGCGGGCTTGAACAGGAGGTTCCCCCATGCACGCACCCATGGCACCGAACGGCTCCACAGACATCCTCGCCATCGCGAACAACCCGGTCCTCTGGATCTCCGTGGCCGGCGTCTTCGGCGTGATCGTGGTCCAGTCGCTCATCTTCCTCCGCGCGGTCCGCCGCGCGGCACCCGCCGTGGAGATGACGCCGGAAGACATCAAGACGTCATTCCGCTCCGGCGCCGTCTCGGCGATCGGCCCGTCGCTGGCCGTCGCGCTTGTTGCCATCGCCCTGCTGGCCCTCTTCGGGGCGCCGGCAGTGTTGTCCCGGATCGGGCTGATCGGGTCGGCGGCCTACGACGTCTCCGCTGCCGGCATCGCGGCTGGAACGATGGGGGCCAAGCTGGGTGACTCGAGCTACTCCCAGAGCGTCTTCGCGGTGGCCTTCTTCGCCATGAGCATCGGCGGGGCCATGTGGATGACCGCCACGCTTATACTCACGCCCCTGCTCCGGCGCGGCGACGCGAAGGTCAGGGCCATCAACCCCGCCGTCATGGCCATCGTCCCGGCTGGAGCCCTCATAGGTGCCTTCGCGTGCCTCGGGCTGACGGAACTCCCGAAATCCGCCACCCACATCGCAGCCTTCGTGGCATCGGCCGCCGTCATGAGCCTGTGCCTGCTGCTCGCCAAAGTGACGGGCAAGAGCTGGCTGCGCGAGTGGGGCCTGGGCATTTCCATTGTTGCCGCCCTCGGCACCGCTTTCCTGGCCTCCGGCAGCGCCCTTCCCCTCTGACCGGCTCCCGAATCCCACTGCAACGGACCAGCAAGAATCGCAAAGGAACACTGACATGACCACCACCCGCACCGCACCCGCTTCCACGGAGCTCGCCATGAGCGAGTTCGACCGCACCACCTCGCGCTGGGGCCGGATCACCATGGTCGCCGGCTTGCTGCTCTCCATCGCCGGCCCGCTGTACCTTGTCTTCGCCGGTGGACTGGGCATCGCCCCCGCCCAGCTCTGGATGGCGTTCGCGGCGGTGGCTGCCACGTTCGGGATCATCTGGATCGTCGAGCCGCTGACGTACTATCCCATCCTAGGCCCGGCGGCGATGTACCAGGCGTTCATGATCGGCAATATCTCCAACAAGCTGCTGCCCGCGGCGCTGATCGCTCAGACCAACATCGGTGCGAAGGCCGGCACCAAGCGTGGCCAGCTCGCAGCCGTCGTCGCCATCTGCGGCGCCGCCGCCGTGCACCTTGTCTCCCTGGCTATCTTTGTGGGGCTGCTGGGCAGTTGGCTCATCAGTGTCATCCCGCCGGGTGTCATGAATGTGGTCCGGCTCTACGTCCTGCCGGCGGTGCTCGGCGCTGTGCTGGTGCAGGCCATCGTGTCCATGAAACAGCCACGGACCACAGTGATTGCGCTCGTGGTGGCCGCCGTCGTCGTCTTCGTTGTCCTCCCGATGGTTCCGGCGCTGGCCATGGTGTCCACCGCGATTGCGGTGCTGGGCACGGTGCTGCTGGCCTGGTTCTTCCGGGGCAAGCAGGTGACGGCCGGTACAGCCGAGCCCATCCGCCTCGAGTGACAGGGAAGCGCCTTCCCTCGATTCGCCCTGAGAGGAACCCGGGCCGCTCACGGAATCCGGACGTAAACTGACCCTCACATCGTTCTGTGTGAAACTGTCCGTGACGCGTGAACTGGAGAGCAAATGCTCTGGAAGCTGCTCGTTGAATACCTGCGGCCGCAGCGGCGGCTGTTGCTCGCCGTCGTCGTTTTTCAATTGGCGGCGTCCATTGCCTCGCTCTATCTGCCCACCCTGAATGCGGACATCATCGACCAGGGCGTCGCGAAGGGGGATACGGACTACATCCTGCGCATCGGCGGCATCATGCTGATGGTGACCCTGCTGCAGATCGCCTGCACCATCGCCGCGGTGTACTTCGGCGCGAAGGCCGCGATGGCATTGGGCCGGGACGTCCGGGGCGCCATCTTCAGCCGGGTGGCGGAGTTTTCCGAGCAGGAAGTCACCCGGTTCGGGCCGCCCAGCCTGATCACCCGGTCAACCAACGATGTCCAGCAGGTCCAGCAGCTGGTCCTGATGTCCGCCACGCTGATGGTCACAGCGCCCATGCTCTGCATCGGCGGGGTGATCATGGCCATGCGGCAGGACCTGCAGCTGTCCTGGTTGATCGCGGTCAGCGTGCCCGTGCTGCTGGTCGCGGTGGGGTCGGTCATTATCCGGATGGTGCCGCTGTTCCGGCTCATGCAGACCCGGATCGACACCGTCAACCGGGTCCTGCGCGAACAGCTCACCGGCATCCGGGTGGTGCGGGCCTTCGTCCGGGAGGACGTGGAGACCGCCCGCTTTGCCCGCGCCAATGAGGACGTCACGGATACCGCGCTGCGGGCCGGCCGGCTCATGGCGCTCGCGTTCCCCACCGTGATGCTGGTGCTCAACGTCTCCAGCGCGGCCGTGATCTGGTTCGGGGCGTTCCGGATCGAAGACGGCTCAATGCAGGTGGGCACCATGATCGCGTTCCTGAGCTACCTCATGCAGATTCTCATGTCCGTCATGATGGCCACCTTCATGGCCATCATGATCCCGCGGGCCTCGGTCTCGGCGGACCGGATCACCGAGGTGCTCGGGACCGAATCCAGCGTCCGGCCGCCGCTGCGTCCGGTGTCGCGCGCGGCCGGGCGGGCGGCCCGGGGCGAACTGGAGATGCACTACGTCGGGTTCGCCTACCCGGGAGCCGAGCAGCCGGTGCTCTCGGACGTAACCTTCACCGCCCGCGCGGGGCAGACGACGGCGATTGTCGGCAGCACCGGCTCGGGCAAAACCACCCTGGTGAACCTGATGCCGCGGCTCTTCGACGCGACGTCCGGTTCGGTGCGGATCGACGGCGTGGACGTGCGCGAGCTCCACCCGGACCTGCTGTGGGGGCACATCGGGCTGGTCCCGCAGAAGCCCTACCTGTTCTCCGGAACGGTGCGCAGCAACCTGCTCTACGGCAAACCCGACGCCACCGAGGCCGAGCTCTGGCAGGCGTTGGCGATTGCGCAGGCGGAGGACTTCGTCCGGGAAATGGAGGGTGGGCTGGACGCGCCGATCTCGCAGGGCGGCACCAACGTCTCCGGCGGCCAGCGGCAGCGGCTCGCGATTGCCCGGGCGCTGGTGAAGCGGCCCGAGCTCTACATCTTTGACGACTCCTTCTCCTCGCTGGACACCGCCACGGATGCCCGGCTGCGACTGGCGCTCAAGCAGCACACCGCTGGGGCCACCATGGTGATCATCGCCCAGCGGGTCTCCAGCATCGTGGACGCGGACCAGATCCTGGTGCTGGACCGCGGCAGGATTGTCGCGCACGGCACGCACGAGGAGCTGCTGGAGACGTCCGAGACGTACCAGGAAATCGTTAATTCCCAGCTCGCAGCGGAGGAAGCCGTATGAGCCGCACCGACAAGGCGCCGACGCCGGCCCCCGTCACCGGGGCACACGCGGCCGCACCCGGCGCGTCCACGCCCGGCCCTCCCGGCGGTGCGCCCGGCGCGCAGGCCCCGCTGCGGATTCCTCGCCCGACGGGAGGGCCCGGACGCGGCGGCCCGTTTGCGGGGATGAACATTCCGGTGGAGAAGGCGATGAACTTCTGGCCGTCCGCGAAGCGGCTGCTGGGGGAGCTCCGGCCCGAACGGCTGTGGCTGACGCTGGTCCTGATGCTCGCCGTCGTGAGCGTGACGTTCTCGGTGATCGGTCCCCGGCTGCTGGGCGAGGGCACCAACCTGATCTTCGCCGGCGTCGTGTCCAAGCAGCTGCCCGCCGGGGTAAGCCAGGAGCAGCTGATTGCCCAGCTGCGCGCCGCCGGGGAGAACCAGAAAGCGGACATGCTCAGCGCCATGACGCTGACGCCCGGCACCGGAATCGACTTCACCGCGCTGGCCAACGTACTGCTGTGGGCGCTGGTGCTGTATGTCCTGGCCTCGGCGTTCGGCTGGATGCAGGCCTACATTCTCAACGGCGTTGTCCAGCGCACGGTGTTCCGGTTGCGCGAACGGATCGAGGCCAAAATCAACCGGCTGCCGCTGCGCTACTTCGACTCCGTGCAGCGCGGCGAGCTGCTCAGCCGGGTCACCAACGACGTCGACAACATCTCGCAGAGCCTGCAGCAGTCCATCAGCCAGGCCGTGACCTCGCTGCTGACCGTCGTGGGCGTGCTGGTGATGATGATGCTGCTCTCGCCCACGCTGGCGCTGATTGCGCTCGTGACCATTCCGCTGACCCTCGTGACCACTGCCGTGATCGCCAAGCGCTCGCAGAAGCTGTTCGTGGCGCAGTGGAGGCACACCGGCGAGCTCAACGGGCAGATCGAGGAGACGTACACCGGGCACGCGCTGGTGAAGGTCTTCGGCCGGCAGCGCGAGGTGGAGGAACGGTTCCGGCAGAAGAACGTGGAGCTGTACCAGGCGAGCTTCGGCGCGCAGTTCATCTCCGGGCTGATCATGCCGGCCATGACGTTCATCGGGAACCTGGTCTATGTGGGGATCGCCGTGGTGGGCGGGCTGCAGGTGGCCGCCGGGGCGATGCAGCTGGGCGACGTGCAGGCGTTCATCCAGTACTCCCGGCAGTTCACCCAGCCGCTGGCCCAGCTGGGGTCCATGGCGAACCTGCTGCAGTCCGGTGTGGCCTCCGCCGAACGCGTCTTTGAGCTGCTGGACACCGAGGAACAGAGCGCGGATCCCGTCCCCGGTGAGGCTCCCGACGGCGGCCGCGGCCGGCTGGTGTTCGAGAACGTCTCGTTCTCCTACTCGCCGGACACGCCGCTGATCTCGGACCTGAGCCTGGTGGCCGAGCCCGGGCAGACCGTCGCCATCGTGGGCCCGACCGGCGCGGGCAAAACCACCCTGGTCAACCTGATGATGCGCTTCTACGAGCTCGACGCCGGGCGGATCACGCTCGACGGCGTGGATGTCACCGCGATGACGCGCAACGAGCTGCGCTCGCGGATGGGCATGGTGCTGCAGGACACCTGGCTGTTCGGCGGGACCATCCGGGACAACATCGCCTACGGCCGGCCCGGTGCCTCGGAGGACCAGATTCTGGAGGCGGCCCGGGCGACGTACGTGGACCGGTTCGTCCGGTCCCTGCCGCAGGGCTACGACACCGTGCTCGACGACGAGGGCGGTAACGTCTCGGCCGGTGAGAAGCAGCTGCTCACCATCGCCCGGGCGTTCCTGGCCCGCCCGTCCGTGCTGATCCTGGACGAGGCCACGAGCTCCGTGGACACCCGCACCGAGGTGCTGGTGCAAAAGGCCATGAGCGCCCTGCGCTCGGACCGGACCAGCTTCGTGATCGCGCACCGCCTCTCCACCATCCGCGACGCCGACCTCATCCTGGTGATGGAAGCCGGGCAGATCGTGGAGCAGGGGACCCACACGGAGCTGCTGGCCGCGGGCGGGGCGTACGCCGCGCTGTATGCGGCGCAATTCGCGGCTCCGGCGGCGGAGGTTTAGCTGGAATGCAACGTTTCTCCGGCGGGCTCAAGACGTTTCGCAGACTTCTCCGGCACAGACTGGGCGGTTTGACGCGTCCTATCTCTGTGGTGCAATACAGCTTCGCAAAACTGACCGAACTTGGGTTGATTATCGTGTCGGGACATTATCCGGCGTGGGCTTAAAGCGAAGGTCCGCGTCGGCCACCTCAGACCGATCGACGCTGACTCCGTTCCGTGCCCGTCCGCTCTTGAGGTCTTGAACTGTATTCGGACAAGGGAAAGGATCGGAGTGCATTGCAGGCACATGGAAGGCGGATTTCTGAATGGCGCGAATGCCGCCAGCCACGGTGGAAGTGACTCACGCTGTGGTCCAGCGCCTCGTCCGGGACCAGCGGCCCGACCTCGGCGATTGTCCTTTAGCGCGGGTTGCGAACGGCTGGGACAACGCGACCTTCCGGCTCGGTGAGGGCCTGGCCGTCCGGCTGCCGCGCAGGGCGGAGGCCGTTCCGCTGACACTTCATGAGCAGCGCTACCTTCCCGACATAGCCCGCCGCTCCCCGGTTGCGGTTCCTGTCCCCGTCCATGCCGGCAGGCCGACGTCGGACTTTCCATGGCCGTGGAGCATCGTGCCGTGGGTCCCCGGAGCCGCTGCTGCCGACGTCGGCCCGTCGGCCCGGCGGGCCGCGGGCCGGCGGCTAAAGGCCTGGCCGATTTCCTGCTGTCCCTTCACGTGCCCGCCGAAACCGACGTCCCGGTCAACCCTTTCCGAGGCGTGCCGTTGACAGATCGTGACGCTGTGCTGGTGGAACGGCTCGGGGACCACGAACGCTACCCGCAGGCGGCAGCGCTGAGAGCAGTGTGGGCGCAGGCCTGTGCCGCCAAAGCCTGGGATGGTCCGGCGATGATGCTCCACGGGGACCTCCACCCTGGCAACATCCTGCTGGCGGACGACGGCTCCCTGGCCGGCGTCATCGATTTCGGCGATGTCGGGGCAGGGGACCCGGCTGTCGATCTTGCGGTGGGGTGGCTGATGTTCGACGCCGGCACTCGCCACCGCTTCATGGGCGCCTTTGGCTCCGCAGTGGATGGGGACACCTGGATGAGGGCCCGCGGTTGGGCTCTCATCCTGTCCACCGCCATGCTGAGCAACTCCGACGATAATCCGCGGATGTTCACCGTAGGAAAGTTCGGGATCAGGCAGATCCTGGATGACGGACTTCGCCTGCAACTCTGACGCCGGCGTTATTGTCAGTGGCTCCTGTCATGCTGTGGGTATGGAAGGCAGAGCAGCTGCGGAGACGTTGGAGGCCATGGAGGCCTCCCTCGCCAGGTTGGCTGCATTTGCCTGTCGCGGAGTCGGGAACGCGGCGTCGACTGGCACTGACCCTCTTCGGGACGAAGCGGACGCGTGCCTGGACGGTATGGCTGAGGTGGCCAGCATGGAAGCCAGGCTGGCCGCGCTGAAAGTGCACTTCGCCGCCGGATATGCCCGCGCTGCCGCCGCCATGGCGGGCCCAGCCGATTCCCCTCAGGAGCGCACCGCCCAGGAAATGGCGGTGACAGCAGAGGTGGCCTGTGTCCTGACCGTGAGCGAAAGATCGGCGGCGGCGCTCCTGGCGGAGTCAGCCACCCTGACCACCGGGTTGCCCCTGACGCTGTCTGCGCTGCAGGCAGGGACCATTTCATGGCAACACGCGCGGGTGATGTGTGATGAAACCTCCGGTCTGGACCCCGCCGGGACGGCTGCTCTGGAGGCCCACTTCCTGGACCCCGAAGCTCCCTTTGCCGCGCGTGGCTGCCCCGCGGGGGAGCTGGTGCCGGGCAGGTTCCGGGCCAAGGCGCGCAGATGGCGTGAGCTGCACCATCCCGTAAGCATCGAAGCGCGCCACCGCAAGGGTGTGGAGGACCGTCGGCTGGAATATGTGCCGGACCGGGACGGCATGGCCTGGCTCTCGGCCTATCTGACTGCGGATGTGGCGGCGGGTGTATGGTCCCGTGCCACGGAGGCGGCGCGTGGCCTGCAGGAGCCGAATGAATCCCGGACCCTGACCCAGCTCCGTGCGGACGTCGCCGCTGACTGGCTGCTGGCGGGGGTGGCGGAAGGAACTCCGTCACCCACGGCGCAGGTCCTGGTGACTGTGCCGGCGCTGTCTCTCCTGGGCGCCGCGTCGGAACCGGCCACCCTGGACGGGTATGGTCCCATTCCTCCGAGCATGGCCCGCCGGCTTGTGGGGGATGGTGCCGGATCATTCCTGCGTGTGCTGACCGATCCGCGCAATGGAGCGCCGCTGGAGATCGGGCGAACCAGCTACCGGGTTCCGAAGGCGATGCGCCAATGGTTGCGGCTTCGGGATGGCCGGTGCGCTTTTCCCGGCTGCAATAACCATTCTCTGGATAACGAAGCGGATCATGTGTTGGCTTGGTCCGAGGGAGGCGGCACCGGCATCACCAACCTGGGCCAGCCATGCCGGCGGCACCACCGTCTCAGACACACCACAGCATGGAGGCCGGTTGACGCCACCCGGGACCAGCCACCCGGCTGGATCTCACCTGCGGGACGCTCGTATTCCAGCGAACAACAAGACTGGGAACCACCACACTGGCCGCAGCACCTCGGCCACGCGGATGAGTGCCGGGAGGCGGATCCGCCCGACTGGCCGGACGTAGTTGCCGGTGACGTCGGACCCGGAGAGACCGGGCCACCATTACCTGTGGACCCCTTTCCTGACTGGGCACTGTTCATCGCGGCGTAGGATCGGCGCTCCATGTTCCCCCTCCCCGTCCAATGAAAGGTTCGAATGATGTGCCGGCTATTGGCCTGCGCCCCTGTCTCCGACGTGACCCTGAAAGGCCGGATCGGCCAGGACCAGAGCGATTCAGGCCACTGTCCCCACGCCCATCACAGCCCCGCGGACGACGGCGGGAAGTCCCGCCGTCGTCCGCGGGGGGCGCTCGTATACCTGCGTCAGGAGGGCAGCGCGCGGTACCGGATCAAGGCCGCTCTCCGGCCCTACCGGGATGACGATGGACGGCCTATCGTGGTCCTGACACAGCCCAAGGAAAGGAACGACGATGTTCACCCTCCAGGTCAGCTATCCGGTCCGGGACTACGATGCTTTCAAGAAAGTCTTCGACAGCGATCCCGCAGGCCGTGCCGCCTCGGGCGCCCGGTCTGTCCGCTTGTTCCGGGATACGGAGGACCGGAACAGCGTGGCCGTGCTCCTTGACTTCGACACCAAGGACGCCGCGACCGTCTTTCTGGAACGGTTGCGCAGCCAGGTGTTGGACAAACCCGAGGTGATGGGCGAGCTGATGACGGCACCGCCGACAGCCAGGATTCTGGAAGAGGTGGCCCGCGAGGGCCAGGGCGCGGGCTGACCGCTGAGAATCAGGTGGTCCTCGTCGGATGAGTCAGCCGCCACAACACAGTCGCCCGGCCCACCATCACGGTGCGGGCGCCTCGGCCGTTTTCGAGCCCGAGGACACCTCGGGCTGCGGGGTCGGTTCGGACGAGGGGGCAGGGTCCGGGCTCTGGCCGGTTTTGGGGGCGACGTCCGCCGGCATGGTGACGCTTGGTTGGCCGGCTCCCGGCACTTTAGGTCCGGCCGAGCCGCTGTCCGCGCCGCTGGGGCTACCGTCCGTAGTCAGGCCACCTTCTTTGTTGGCGCCTTTCCCGACTTGCCCAGGCACTTGCGGGACTTGCCCAGGCACTTCCTTCACGTCCTTGGTCGACGCGTCCGTTTTGTCCGGGACAGTCGGATTGCCGCTCAATGCTGTGCCCAGCGTCGTCGTGGGTCCGGCCGCACCGCCGGCGATGTTTGACGTCGACGAGACAAGGCTGGAGATGGGCTTATTGGCTCCGAATTCGACTGCAGTGACACCGACCATCGCGATAACGAATGCGGCAGCACTGACCGCCCCGACCTTGATCCAGGTCTTGGGGGTGAACTGCCTCCTCAGCCGTTTGGCTCCAGGTTCGTCGCTCTCGGCCGGAGCGCTGGCGGCCAGCACGTCGCCGTCGTCAGCGGGCAGTCCGCCTATGCGTCGCTGGGGCATCTTCCTCAATGCCACGGCGGCGGCCGAGCTGAGTGTTCGGGCATAGAGGGCGGCGCCCACGGTGGCAACGATGGAGCCGAGTGCGGCGCCGATAAGGGTCCCGGCGACGCCGAGGAAGGACCCCACGAAGGCAGAGGTCACCGCGGCCAACGCCGAGCCAATAGTCTGGGTGCCGCTTAGCCCGAGGAGCTGTTTCGGCTTGTCTTCCCTAGTGGAGTCTGCAGGCATCTTCAAACACATTTCAGTCAGGTTATGTTACGAACAGATAACTTTACCTGCCTGCGGCTGACTCCCGACTGCGGGCGTATTTATTTGTGACGCTTCTCACGTACAAGAGGAGGGTCAAGGTTCATGCCACTGCGGCCTCGGCCGCAACCCGTTATGCGCACTGCAACACCCCCAGTCCAGGCCGATCAGGTCCGCCACCTGTCAGGGAACCTCATGTCTCCACTCACGAAGGGGACGGAGTGGGCTACTCCCGGGGTCGAAGCGGCATTGCAGAGACTGATCGCGGGGCTCGATAGCGGGATTGAATCTGCGTCCCCGAGGATCCAGACCGGTCTGCGGCGGCTCGCCGACGCGGAGGCCCGGACCTGAGGCAATCAGAACTCCGTGCGGGCTACGACTGGAAAAGGGGGCCGACCCTAGTCCAGGGGCAGCGTTATGGTCACACAAGTTCCTGCGGCGGCGGATGAATCGATCATCACCTCGCCGCCAGCAAGGTCCACCGCCAGGCGCATGAGGCGTAGTCCCATGCCGGTGTGCCGGCCAGTCATGGCTGCCGGTGCGTCGAAACCACCGCCGTTGTCGGTCACTTTGAGCTGAACGCCGTGGGTCATGCCGTGGGTGACGCAGCCCAGCCGGACCGTCACCGCTGATGCCTGGGCGAATTTGTAGACATTGCTGAGGAGCTCCTGCGCTGCCCGGTACAGAAGAGTTGCGGACTGTCGGTCTACTTCCATCCTGTGGTGCGGAGTCTCCAGATGCACCACGGTGCCGCGTTCGCGGAGGGGAGGGTCAGACGGTCAATTGCGCCGGTCAGCCCAAGGGCATGGAAATCGACCGGGTGTGTATCGGTGAGGACGCCACGTACGGCGACGACTTCATCACTTTGTAGTGATTTCATATTCTTACTGTGCGCCTGTGCCGTTGGCATTTTCCGGTGACGCGCCGAGGGCAGGGGCAGGATGTCTCGCCGTCTGCTTGGCAGCAGAGTTCACCCGGCCCGCGGTGTTTACGTGCCCGCGGGTTGGAATAACTCGGCCACATTGCCGGACGGATCCTCCAGCGCGATCTGCCACCCGGGCCCTGACGATGTCGTTTCGGAACGTGAGGCCGGCCGCACGGCGTCCGGGACTAATTCGGAGAAGGGTGCGGTTATGCAGTCGGGGCCGGAACCGGTTCTGCGCGCAACGCGCCCTGCACGCGGATGGGAACGAGATCACATGACGACATCGACTGCCGACGGAGTCGGCTTCCGCTCCAAACGCGGACCTGTCCTCATTGCCCTGATGCTCTCCACGGGTCTGGTGGCGATCGATGCGACGGTAGTGGCGACGGCGGTGCCGTCGATAGTCCAAGACATCGGCGGGTTCGCGTCGTTCCCGTGGCTCTTCTCCGCCTACCTGCTGGCGCAGGCCGTGTCAGTACCTGTCTACGCGAAGCTCTCCGACACCATCGGCCGTAAACCGATCATGCTCATCGGAATCGGCCTGTTCCTGCTCGGCTCGATCCTGTGCGGCGTTGCCTGGAGCATGCCGGTCCTCATCGCCTTCCGCGTGGTGCAGGGCCTGGGCGCGGGAGCGGTCCAGCCGATGGCCATCACCATCGCCGGCGATATCTACACGCTGGCAGAGCGGGCAAAAGTGCAAGGCTACCTTGCGAGCGTGTGGGCCGTTTCCTCGGTGGTTGGCCCGACGCTCGGCGGAGTGTTTGCCGCACTGGGCATCTGGCGTGGCATCTTCCTCGTGAACATCCCGCTGTGCCTCGTGGCAGGGTGGATGCTGGTCCGGTCGTTCCACGAGAATATTGAGCGCGTGAAGCACCGGGTCGACTATCTGGGGGCGGGGCTGCTCACAGTTTCGCTCACCCTGCTCATTCTCGGGGCCCTCGAGGGCGGCCAGGCCTGGGCTTGGGATTCCGCCATCAGCATTGCAGTGTTCGCGGGCGGCGCCCTCTTGTTCGCTGCGTTCATCCTGGTTGAACGGCGGGCGGCGGAGCCGGTCCTGCCGCCGTGGGTGGTGTCCCGGCGGCTGCTGGCGACGACGGCGATGATCGCCTTCGGCGTCGGAGCGGTCATGCTTGGCCTCACCTCTTACGTCCCCACGTTCCTCGAAGGAGCACTCTCCACCTCCCCGATCCTGGCCGGGCTCGCCCTCGCGGCCCTGACCATCGGCTGGCCGATCAGCGCGTCCCAATCGGGCCGCCTGTATCTTCGGATTGGGTTCCGGAACACGGCCATGATCGGCATCACGGTCACCGTCATCGGCACAGCAGTCCTTGCCCTCACCGCCTCTGTCCCCAGCGTTGCGCTGGTCGCGGGCAGTTGCTTCATCGTCGGGCTGGGACTCGGGCTCGTCGCGACCCCGACCCTCATCGCCGCCCAATCGAGCGTCGAATGGAACGAACGCGGTGTGGTCACCGGCACCAACCTGTTCGCGCGGTCGATCGGCAGCTCCATCGGCGTCGCCGTTTTCGGGGCGATAGCGAACGCGGTCTACGCCGGAACCCCGCACGGCGACACGGACCCCCAAACAGTCGTCGCGGCCTCCTCCGCCGTCTTCCTGGCCGTCTTGATCGCCGCCGTACTCACCGTCGTCGCCGTCATCGGCATGCCCGCCACAAAACCCGTCAAGCAGGTCCACGCCGCCGCGCGAGAGTGATCCGGGGCCGGATGAACTCTTGACGGGCTGGCGGAGCCCGCCGCCGGTCCCGCTGGTCACCTAGTTGCAGCCCGGCAGCCACCGTCTTTGCCGCTGCCCGTACCGGATTGACCGGAGGCGGAGTAATGTGCGGATTCTCAGCGAAGAGCGGGCTCCGTCCCGTTCCCTGACCCACTTCAGGAGGTCCGGAGATGTACGATACGGGCGATGCCGGGGGCGATGTCCTCGTCGATGCGCCATGGCTTGAGGAGCATCTGCACGATCCAGGGCTTCGCCTGATTGAGATCGACGTGAATGCGACGGCTTATGACCGCGGGCACATTGAGGGTGCTGTGCTGTGGAACGTCTACCGGGACCTGAAGGACGGCAACTACCAGCTCGTCGATACGCCCGCTGTCCAAAAGCTGATCGCCGGTTCCGGGATTGCCCCGGACTCAACCGTGGTCTTCTATGGCTATGGACCGGCAATGGGCTTCTGGCTCATGAAGCTCTACGGCCATACCGACGTCCGCGTTCTCGACTGCTCTCGAGGCACGTGGCAAGAGGCCGGACGTCCGTGGACCACGGAGGTGCCCGCACCGGCTACGACCGACTACCGTCTGCCCGACCAGGATGAACGGCTCCGCGCCGATCGGACGCGGGTGCAGAGCGCGATTGATGACCCCTCGGTCACGATTCTGGATGTGCGCAGTGATCTTGAATTCCGGGGCGAGCGGTTCTGGCCGTCTGGTGGACTCGAACCAGGAGGTCGCGCCGGCCACATTCCCTCGGCCGTTCACTTGTCGATCGACGCCTTGCGCGACGACGGCGGGGCGTTCCGAAACGTCGAAGAATTGCGGGAGATATTTGCGCCGATAGACCCCGCGGGCGCACGCGAGGTGATTCCGTACTGCACTATCGGAATCCGAGCCTGCACGGCGTGGTTCGCGCTCACCTATTTGCTGGGCCGTGAGGACGTCCGGGTCTACGACGGCTCCTGGGCTGAATGGGGACGGATACCCGAGTCACCGGTGGAAACCTCGTGATGCGGGCATTGAAACTGCTGAACGCCTGATTTCTGGTCGACGTCTCTGCGCCGAGCGCCGAGGGCGAGCAGGCGCTCGAGCTCTTCTGCCGTGGCTACGCCGTCAGCCCGGAGGTCTCTCAGCACTGGCCCGAATGCTCCTCGCCTTTCACCGCAGAACGGAAGTACCGTGTGGCCGGTAGCAGTTAGTTTCTGGCTCAAAGAATGAATCCTCTGGCTTTTAGGTTGAGATTGCTGGGATATGGAAGGCCTGGGGTGAATGCCGTGGATATGGTGACTGGCATGGAACCAGTTCTGACATATGTCCGGCGTTGGGGCGCCCTCGTGGCGGCCGTCATCTTCTTCTCCCTCTGGTGTGTGGCTGAGACCGGCCGAATGGGCCCGACCGGTGGGTACGGGGCGAGCAACACGGGTCTGGACACCTGGTCTGGAACTTGGCCCCTGGTGCTGATGACCTTGGCCATTGCGACAGCTTCCTGGAAGCCGCTGGTGTCCCTCGGGTTCACGGTTGCACTCCTTGCCGGACAACTAAGTCATGCCCTGCCGCCGATGGCTTCCAATCACTGGGCCATCTATCTGGGCTCCTTTGTCGCTCTTGGCTTCATCTTGTGGACCGCACCGCAGCGGCTGCGCTTTATCGCTGCGGGCGCGAACGTGGTCGCCGCTGCCATCATGGCGTTCCTGATGCTCTCGTGGAGGTACGGCAACGGCGTCGGCTGGTACCCTCCTGCGTACGCCGGCGACCGCTGGATGCTTCAGGACTACGGCTGGCAGCTATTTGCACTCCTCCTGTTGATCGCCGGAGCCTGCGCCGCCGTCGGACTCCTGTTGGCGCTGTACCAGGAACGGGGCAGCCTGTTCCGGGCACGGGAGCTGGCGCAGAGCAACCTGAAAGAAGCCGAGATCGACCTGATTGTGGAGCAGGAACGGACGCGCATCGCCCGGGACCTGCACGACGTCCTCGCCCATTCCTTGGCAGTCATCGCCGCCCAAGCCGATGGAACCCGATACCTGAGCAAGGACCAGCCCAAAGCTGTCCTCAACGCCCTGGACACCATCGCCCGGTCAGCCCGCAGCGCACTGGTGGATGCCCAACGCGTCATCGAGGGAGTCCGTGATGACGGCATGGTGACGCCCCAGCCGCGACTTAGCGACATTCCGGCTCTCATCGAAGGGATGCAGCGCGGCAGTTTGAAGGTCCACCGCAGCGAGTCCGGGACATCCGTGGAACTTTCAACTGGCCAGCAGATGGCGGTCTACCGGATCGTCCAGGAATGCCTGACCAATGCGCTCAAACATGGCGGGCGCGGCACGGACGTGCGGCTCCACTTTGACTGGAGCGGCCCGGGCCTGACCCTGCACGTGGCCTCGGCACTAGACCACGGCCAAGCAGGCGCCGGCGATCCGTCCTCCTCCCGGGTCGGGCGGGGACTTCCCGGCATGCGCGAACGCGCCCATCTGGCCGGCGGCTGGCTCACGGCCGGCCCGGACGGCGAACACTTCCGTGTGACGGTCTTCGTCCCCTACGGAACCCGGGAAGCGAGGGAAGCGGACGATACAGCCTGCGCTGAAGCCGGGGGCTCCCTCACGGAAATCACGGATGCGGAAGCCCGGCCGCTGCTCGCGGCAATCGGACTGCAGCGAGCAGCGATTGCCCGGGAAGTGCACGACCGTGGCTGATGCCGGGGCGCTCATCGCCGTCGCCCTGGTGGATGACCAGCCTCTGTTTCGTGCAGGAATCCGCATGCTCATAGACAGCCAGGAGGACATGGAACTATCCGGAGAGGCGAACGATGGGGAACAGGCGATAGTCCTGGCAAGCGAACGTCGTCCGGACGTCATGCTGATGGACCTGCGGATGCCGGTCATGGATGGCGTCGAGGCCACCCGGCGGATTGTGCAGCGCGCCGATGCTGCCGGCACCGACAAGCCAAAAATCATCGCATTGACCACCTTCAACCGGGATCATGCCGTGGTCCAGGCAGTGCAGGCCGGGGCCAGCGGGTATCTCCTCAAGAGCGCGGAACCGGAGTTCCTCCTGGCAGCCATCCGCACTGTTCACTCCGGGTATTCGGTCATCGCGCCAGGATCCATCCACTCTCTCTTTGAACATGCTGCCCGCAGTGCTCCCGCGACGGGCCCGGACCTGTCGGTCCTCAACGTCCTCTCCGCGCGGGAGCGGGACGTCTTCCTGCTCGCGGCCAAAGGCCTTAGCAACGGCGAAATGGCGGCGAGCCTGTTCGTCTCCGAAGCGACCATCAAGACCCACCTGCGCAGCGTGCTGGACAAGCTGGAGCTCCGAACCCGGCTGCAGCTGGTCGCCTTCGCCCACGATCGCCGTCTACTGGGCACCTGAAGGGGCAATTCGGCCCGGTGAAACCTAGCGGCTGCTCACCTGACCGAACAGCTTCGCGATTGGCGCGATTATGAGCGGTCGGGCGGCGTACCACCCGGCCGCGGTGATGGCGATTGCGGCCGCGAAGAGCCAGAATCCGACCCAGTTCACCACGTCGGTGCCGCCGAACATGTGGTTCAGGTTGCGCAGCGCACCGGTCGCGAACACCAGGAACACGTGGATGAGAATGAACAGCACGAAGAACAGCATCGTCGGGAAGTGAATGGCGCGTGCAACCTCCACTGGGTAGATCTTGTTCAGCCTCTTCGCGTCCTTCGGCCAGAACTCGCTCATGCGCACACCCGTGATCGCCGCGAGCGGGGCCGCGATGAACACCACGAGGAAGTACATGATCTGCTGCAGGCTGTTGTAGTTCACCCAGCCGCTCTCAACGGGCCAGTCGAGTGTCATGTACTGCAGTAGCGCGGAGAGTGCGTTCGGGACCGCCTCCCAGCTGGTCGGGACGATTCGCATCCAGCGTCCCGAGGCAAACAGCAGCACCACAAAGATGAGTCCGTTGACCAGCCACAAAATGTCGAGCGACTGGTGCAGCCACAGATTGATGCTGATCTTCTTGCCACCGCGCTTCGGCGTCCAGAACGCCGGCGGCTTCTGCTGAGTGCGCACCTGATAGCCGGAGCGAATGATGAGCACCATCAGGAAGATGTTCAGGAAGTGCGCCCACTGCGCCCACCAGGGGAAGCCGGGCTCCACCGTGTCGGGCAGGGGATATGCGCCCGGGTACCTCTTGAGGAACTCCGGCACGCCCGGCAGCGTCGTTACACCGCGCGCGGCGAGCACAAGGATCCCGGCGGCGGCCACGGCGCCGACCGCGAGGAGCACGACGAGCTTGATCCACTGGCCCCGGGTACGCGAACCGTAGAGCCTCGCCTCGGTTCTTGGCCTGACGGGCTTTTCTGCGGCGACGGCGGGCTGTGCCGCCGCTGGGGCGGCTGTGGCCGCGGGTGCACTCGCCGTTGCCGCAGGCTCAGCCTCGGCAACGGCCTCCACCACACTGGCGGCCGGGGCCTGGGCAATGTGTCCGGAATCTGCCTGCACCGCAGGGGCGGCGGCAGCCGCCGGAGCCAGCCCGGCCGGCGGCCACGGTTCGCCACCGGGGATGCGGGGAAGTCCGCGGCGCAGCGAAGTGGTTCCCATCGTCACTGCCGCAGGTGCGGCGGGTGCGGTGGCCGGAACAGCTGGAGGCGCCGTCGACGTCGGCGCTGCGGCTGCCGCCGTCGCCGTCTGTGCCGCTGCTGCAGCCGCAGCAGCATCTGTGACCGGCGCGGGCGTGGCGCCTGCGGCGGGAGCCCCCGCTGATACGGGTGCCTCGCCGGCGGGCGGCCACGGCTCCCCGCCCGGCAAACGCGGCAGGCCGCGGCGAAGCGGCCGTGCGACCGCGGCACCTGCGTTCACGGCCGGGACCGGAGCGGACAATACCGCCGGTGCCGTTTCCCGGGCAGCGGCGGGGGCGGAGGGTGCGGGGACCGCTGGCGCGGCGGTGACCGATCCCGCCCCGGAAACAGGCGCGGACAGGGCTGCCGCTCCTGCCGACACAATGCGTGCAGGCGCCTGGCCGGCTGCAGGCCAGGGGTCACCACCTTCGACGCGCGGCAGGCCCCGCCGAACAGACCGAGAAAAAGTTGCCATGACTACTTCTTCCGAGCCTCAAGGGCGCTGATCAGCTGGGGCACAACCTTGAAGAGGTCGCCGACCACACCAAAGTCGGCGATCTCGAAGATCGGCGCGTCTGAATCCTTGTTGATGGCGACGATCGTCTTCGCGGTCTGCATGCCGGCCCGGTGCTGAATGGCGCCGGAAATGCCCAGCGCGATATACAACTGCGATGACACCGAAACCCCGGTCTGGCCGACCTGCTGCGACTGCGGGATGTAGCCCGCATCCACCGCGGCACGCGAAGCGCCAACGGCAGCCCCGAGCGTATCGGCGAGCTGTTCGACCAGTGCGAACTGTTCCTTCGACCCGAGGCCGCGACCACCCGCGACAACCTTCGCGGCCCCACGCAGCTCCGGTCGCGAGGTGGCGGCAACCGCCTCCTCAAACGAGTCAATCCGCGCGGCCGGCTTCTCGGAGCGCGTCACGGCCAAGGTCTCCGAGGCTTCCGGCTGAGCCCCAGCCCGCGCATCGATGGAGCCCTGCCGAACCGTGATTACCGGCGCCCCGAACGTGGACGTTGACGTCACGTTGTAGGCACCGCCGTAGACGGAGTGGTGAGCCACGACGCCTTCGTCGTCACGGGACACACCGATCGCATCGGCGGAAATCGCTGCACGCGTGCGGGCAGCGTAACGGCCGGCGAGGTCGCGCCCGTTCAGAGAATGCGAGATCAGGATCGCGTCCGGCTGCACCTGCTCCGCGGCGGCGGCAAGGGCGTCAACGCCCGGCACTCCGAGCACGGAAGGATCGGGAGCTTCCGCGATCAGCACGTGCGCGGCACCCAGGACGGCGGCCTCCGCGGCGGCGGCGCTGCCGGCGCCGGGTGCGGCAAGTACCAAGGCGATGGGCGTGCCGACCGCAGCGGCAGCGCCGAAGAGTCCGGGTGCAGCCTTCTCGAGTTCACCGGTGGCCCGGGTTTCGACGACGACGAGGATGGCGTCAGGAGGGAATTCAGTCATGTCGTTTCTCCCTAAGCCAGTCGGTTTTCGACAAGGAAGTCAGCGAGCTTCTCGCCGGCGTCACCCTCGTCAATGATCTTTACGCCCGCCGCGTGCGGGGGCTTCTCTGCAATGGTCAGCATGATCGAACGCGCCGCCTCCGGGTTGTCGGCCGTGATCCCGAGGTCTGCCAGGGTAAGCACCTCAAGGGGTTTCTTCTTCGCGGCCATGATTCCCTTAAAGTTCGGGAAGCGTGCGCCGGGAAGCGCCTCGGTAATGGAAATCACCGCGGGCAGGTTCGCTGACACCTTCTGCACACCGGATTCAACGGGCCTGGTGCCGGACACGGCGCCGTCGCTGATTTCGACGGAGCTGAGGCCGGTAGCGTGCGGCACGTCAAGCAATTCTGCGAGCATCGCGGGAATCATCCCGCCGGATCCGTCGGTGGAGACGTTGCCGGTGATCACGAGGTCAAACCCGGCGCGTCGGATCGCTGCTGCGAGGGTTTCGGCGGTAAGTCCCAGATCCGCCCCCCGGAGCGCCTCGTCAGAGACGTGGATGGCGCTCCCCGCGCCCATCGCAAGCCCCTTGCGGATCGTTGCCGTCGCACCCTCGGGAGCGAGGCAGAGGACTGCGACCTCGGTGCCCTCGTGTGCGTCGGCGTACGTCAGCGCCAGTTCCAAGGCACGCTCACCAATCTCATCAATGACTGCCTCGCTGGCTTGCCGGTCGGCGAGGCCTGTTTCCAGGTTCAGTTTCCGGTCCCCGTAGGTGTCGGGGACCTCCTTTACTAGAACGACAATCTTCATCGATGGCTCTTCCTGTGGCGGGCTTGTCTCTACAGAGGAGACGGTCGGATCTCCATCGAGTCTACGAAAGTGAGGCCCTTCCCGACTGATCGGGCCCGTGTCGTGACTCGAGGGTCTCAGGAAGACGACCCCCGCCGTCGTAGTACATGGAAATACAGCGCACTGCATACTGCCCCGCCCGTAGTCTGTTTAGATGCCTCGTTTTGCGCTTGATATTGAGTCCGTCCCCCGCCCCGTCCGTTCGCAGGAGCTGCTGGATGCAGTGAACCACCGGGTCGTCATTGCCGATGGGGCGATGGGCACCATGCTGCAGGGGCGTGAGCTGTCGCTCGAGGACGACTTCCTGGGCCTTGAAGGCTGCAACGAGATCCTCAATGCCACGCGTCCGGATGTCCTCGCGGACATTCACGACGCGTACTTCGCCGTGGGTATCGATGCGGTCGAAACCAACACCTTCGGCGCGAACTGGTCCAACCTCTCTGACTACGGCATCGACGACCGGATCGAAGAGCTCGCCCGGAAGGGCGCGCAGATCGCCCGGGACCGTGCCGAAGCGGCAGAAAAAACAGACGGGCGGATGCGGTGGGTACTGGGCTCGATGGGGCCGGGCACTAAGCTCCCCAGCCTCGGCCACACCAGCTACGACTACCTCAAACAGGCGTTCGCGCTGCAGGCCGAGGGCCTCATCGACGGGGGAGCGGACGCCTTCCTCATCGAGACCAGCCAGGACCTCCTGCAGACCAAAGCCGCGGTCAACGGCTGCAAGCAGGCGATCGTCACCCGCGGCATCCGGCTCCCGATCTTCGTCGAGGTGACCGTCGAAACCAACGGAACCATGTTGATGGGCTCCGAGATCGGCGCTGCGCTCACCGCCCTCGAACCGCTCGGCGTCGACGCCATCGGCCTCAACTGCGCCACCGGGCCGGATGAGATGAGCGAGCACCTGCGCCACCTCTCCAAGCAGTCCACCGTAGCCATCGCCTGCATGCCCAACGCCGGCCTGCCCGTCCTTGGTGCCAACGGCGCGCACTACCCGCTCTCACCCACCGAACTCGCCACTGCGCACGAGCAGTTCGTGCGCGAATTCGGCCTGGGCCTCGTGGGCGGATGTTGCGGTACGACGCCGGAGCACATGGCCGCCGTCGTCGAGCGTCTTGCGCCCTTGCGCGCCAGTGTCGCTGTCACCAGCGGCGGGAGGGGCGCTGACGGCAGCCGTGTTCCCACCGAGCGTGAAGCCGGCATCGCGTCCCTCTACCATCATGTGCCGTTCGACCAGGAGTCTGCGTACCTCGCGATTGGCGAGCGCACCAACGCGAACGGCTCGAAGGCGTTCCGCCAGGCGATGCTCGACGAGCGTTGGGACGATTGCGTCGATATCGCCCGCGAGCAGGTCCGCGTCGGCGCCCACCTGCTCGATGTGTGCATTGACTACGTGGGGCGCGATGGCGTGGCCGACATCAAGGAGGTCGTCTCACGTTTCGCGTCGGCCTCCACCCTCCCGTTGGTCATCGACTCCACCGAACCACCCGTCCTGCAGGCCGGGCTCGAACTCATCGGCGGACGGCCGGTGGTCAACTCCGTCAACTACGAGGACGGTGACGGCCCGGACAGCCGCTTCGCGCGCATCATGCCGCTCGTGAAGGAACACGGCACCGCTGTGATCGCCCTGACCATCGACGAGCACGGTCAGGCACGCACAACCGAGGGCAAGGTGGCCATCGCCTCGCGCCTCGTCGACGCCCTGGTGGGCGAATGGGGCATGCGCGTCGAGGACATCATCGTCGACTGCCTGACCTTCCCTATCGCCACCGGCCAGGAAGAAACCCGCCGGGACGGCATCGAAACGATCGAGGCCATCCGCCAGATCACCACGAAATATCCCGGCATCCAGACCACTCTCGGCGTCTCCAACGTGTCCTTTGGCCTGAACCCGGCAGCGCGCATGGCCCTGAACTCGGTGTTCCTGCACGAGGCCGTGCAGGCGGGCCTGACCAGCGGCATCATTGACGCCGCCAAGATTGTGCCGCTCGCGTCGCTGCCGGAAGAGCAGCGCAAGGTGGCGCTGGACCTCATCTGGGACCGCCGCGAATACGACGCCGACGGCAATGCCACGTACGACCCCCTGAACAGCATGCTGGACCTGTTCGCCGGCGTCGACACCGCAGCGCTCAAGGACCAGCGCGCCGCTGAACTCGCCGCGCTGCCCACCGGCGAACGCCTGCAGCGGCGCATCATCGACGGCGAAGGCAAAGGCCTCGAAGAGGACCTCGACCTGGCGCGCGCCGAAGGCATGACCCCGCTGGGCATCATCAACGATCAGCTGCTCGAAGGCATGAAGGTGGTTGGCGAACGCTTCGGCGCCGGCGAGATGCAGCTGCCCTTCGTGCTGCAGTCCGCCGAGGTGATGAAGAATGCGGTTGCCCTGCTCGAGCCCCACATGGAGAAGTCGGATTCCTCTGGCAAGGGCACCATGGTGATCGCCACCGTGCGCGGCGATGTGCACGACATCGGCAAGAACCTGGTGGACATCATCCTCACCAACAACGGCTACAAAGTGATCAACATCGGCATCAAGCAGGGGATCGCCGAGATCATGGCCGCAGCCGAGGAGCACAACGCCGACGTGATCGGCATGTCCGGCCTGCTGGTGAAGTCCACTGTGGTGATGAAGGAAAACCTCGCCGAACTGCAGTCCCGGGGGCTCGCGAAGAAATGGCCGATCATCCTCGGCGGCGCAGCCCTGACCCGTGCATACGTGGAGCAGGACCTGGCGGAGCAGTTTGAAGGAACCGTCCGGTACGCCAAGGACGCCTTTGAGGGCCTGGCACTCATGGAGCCCCTGGTGCAGGTGGCCCGCGGCGCCGACCCGGCCGCCGTCGGACTTCCGCCGCTGAAGAAGCGGATCCACAAAGGCGGCCCGAAGTTCACGGTGACCGAGCCGGAGGCGATGCCCGGCCGGTCCGACGTCGCCTCCGACAATCACGTGCCTTCGCCGCCGTTCTGGGGCACGCGCATTGTGCGCGGCGTCGCACTCCACGACTACGCTACTTTCCTCGACGAACGCGCCACCTTCATGGGGCAGTGGGGGCTCAAGCCCGGCCGCGGCGAGGACGGCGCCTCCTATGAGGAACTGGTGGAACGCGAGGGTCGGCCGCGCCTGCGGTACTGGCTGGACCGCATCCTCGGCGAGGGAATGCTTGACGCGTCCGTCGCGTACGGCTATTTCCCGGTGGTCTCCGAGGGGGAACAGGTGGTGGTGCTGCACCACGGGGAGGACCGCGACGGCGTCCTCGGCACCGCGGGACTGCTCGCCCCCGACGGCGGCTCAGGCGGCCCGATCGGCACCGAGCGGCTGCGCTTCGACTTCCCGCGCCAGCGCCGCGACCGGCACCTGTGCCTCGCCGACTTCGTCCGCTCGCGCGAATCGGGACAGGTGGACGTGCTGCCTGTGCAGCTGGTCACCGCCGGCTCCAAGATCGACGAGGTGACTGGCGAGCTGTTCAAAGGAAACCACTACCGCGACTACTACGAACTTAACGGCCTGGTTATGCAGCTCACCGAGGCGCTCGCGGAATTCTGGCATGCGCGCATCCGCTCGGAGCTGGGCTTCGCTTCCGAGGAGCCGAAGGACAAGACCGGGCTGTTCAAGCTCGACTACCGCGGTGCGCGGTTCTCGCTCGGATACCCCGCGTGCCCGGACATGGAGGACCGCCGCAAGGTAACGGAACTGCTGCGTCCAGAGCGGATGGGCGTGGTCCTGAGCGATGAGCTGATGCTGCACCCCGAACAGTCCACCGACGCGTTCGTGTTCCACCACCCGGAGGCGAAGTACTTCAAGGTGTGAGTTGGGGTCTGAAACGGCCTCAATGTCTTGACGTGCGCATACACTGCCACCATGTGCGTCTTTGATACTTCATTCGACTACAAGACCGACAAGCCTGCGAAGACCAGACCCGACGCGGACAGGGACAGTCCGAGGCTCCGGTTTGACCATGCGCTGCTGTGGACCAAGGAGCTGAACTCCGGCGTCAAATTCGCCCCGACCCCGCCATCGGCCCGTCGGAAGGGCTACCTCATCTTCACCGACGACTCCGAGACCAAGCACTGGTACGGCAGCGACGCCATCACCGCCTCCTACACAAACTGGCTACGTCCGAGGCCTCTGGTCGACGCCATTGCCGGTCTGAACGAGGAACAGCGGTCCCGCTACCTTAACCCGCCGTACACCATCGGCAGTTCGATGATTTGGCCCGTCAGGAAGAAGGACCGACCCACCATAAACACGTCACGAGGGTTCGGTCCCTCAGGTCGGCTGATCGCTGACCGGATGGACCTCACCCTTGAGTGCATCCGGCGTCACTACGGTGGAGAGCAAGAGAGCCCCCTAACCAGTGTCCTCAACGCCTACGAGGACTTCTTCGCGCTCTTCGACGGGTTCGCGGAGTTCGTGGACTTCTTCCACCTGCAAGACCTCGTGACGCCCGGCTACGACGAGGTTCTGTTCTACCTGCCGTTCGACCAATTCGAGCGTTCGGGCACACCGGCCACAACCGAGGAGTTCGTGACGTACCGGGAGGCCACGTTGGAGTTCATCGCAGGACGGGGGCGGCGGATGGCCAAGTGGGTCATAGAGAACCACCCCGACATCGAGGTTCGCGAGTAGCGCCCTAGAGGTTCTGCGATAGGTCGGGAACAGCGTGCAAGGGGTGTCCCACCGGTGTCCTCAGACTCCGAGCTGGAGCCGGTCCGTGTCCTCGGCGGGTTGGGCCTGTGCGGCCTGCCTGCCCCCGCTGGAGACCGGCTTCACCCGCCGGAGTGCGGCGAGAATGGCCCGCCCCACCAGGGTGATTCCCATGATCGTCGTGATGGCACGCAAGGTGTCCCATCCGGCGGTCGAGGTCAGGAGCGTGTAGAGCAGGAAGCTGCTGAGGTTGGTGGCCAGCGGCGCGCCGGGCACGTAGGAAATGCCAGTACCGGCACCCACCGCGAAGGGCCAGAACCACAGATTTGTCATCAGGCCGAACGCGTAGGACGCCAGGGCCCCGTAGCCGCACAGCATCCATAGCTCGGCTCTGCCCCGCACCTTGCGGGGGAGCAGGCCTGCCCCGGCGCCCACCCACGCGCAGGCGAAGATCTGGAACGGTGACCAGGGCCCGATGCCACCCCACAGGACGCTGGACACGGCGATGGTGACGGCTCCGAGGAGCAGGCCGAAACGGGCACCGAAGGCGCGGCCGGCCAGGATCAGCAGGATAAAGACCGCCTCCACACCGCCGACGCCGGTGCTCGCCACCCGCACCGCCGAGCCAATGGCGGCCAGCACGCCGAGCAACGCCACCGTATGCGCGGAGCGGACCGAGCCGTCGAGCGACACCACGACGGCGACCGCGGCGAGCGGCGCGATGGCCAGCGCCGCGTAGGGGAGGGCCGCGGCGGCATCCTCCGGGAGGGCTGCGGCGAGCAACGGCCAGCAGAACGCTGCCAGGGCAAGAAGGTTTGCAGCCGCGAGAACTGCGAACTCCACGCCCCGCGGCATCCGGAAGTGGCGGGCTTTTGCTGCTGCACCCGGATTGTCCGGCCGTGGGTCGATGAACCGCGGTGCGGCGATGCGTTGTGCTGTCATGCTTTGTGCTGTGACGGCACTGGCCGGGGCGGCCTCTGTCACGGATGAGGGGGCGACGCCGTCGAGCATCGGGAGGATCCGGGCGCCGAGGCCGCGGGCAAAATCGAGGTCGTGGGTGGCGATCAGGACCGCCGCGCCGTCGTCCGCTGCGGCCCGGAGCGCAGCCGCGACGGCTGTGCGTGCCTCGTAATCGAGCCCGCGGGTCGGCTCGTCGATCAGGAGTACCTGCGGGTCGTCCATGGTCTGCAGCGCGATGGCAAGGATCCTGCGCTCCCCGGCAGAGAGGTCCCGCGGGTGCTCGTGTCCAATCGGCATCCGGACGTATCCCCGCAGGCGTGCAAGGCGCGATTCCGCAGACCCCGGCGGAAGCTGGTCACTACCCGGGCGACGCCGGTTCGAACGACGCGAGTCACGTTCCCGGCGTCGCTCCGCCGCCCTGAGCTCTGCCGCGACGGTGTCCCGCGTGAAGAGGTCGTCGGAGGCGTCCGGCACGAGGGCCACGTGGCCGCCGACTGTGCTTTCATCGTGCGTGCCTTCCCCCAGGGCGAGCGCCACAAGGAGGGACGACTTCCCGGCCCCGTTCGGCCCCACCAGGGCGACCACTTCACCGCGGTGCAGGGCCAGGGATGCGTCGCGCACGAGCGGCTTGCCCTCGCGGTGCACCGCGAGGTTTGTCGCAGTCAGTACGGGTGCGTGCTCCGTTTCTGACACGGGCGTCGGATACTCAACGGCCGGGGCCGACGCGGACGGCGCGACGCCGGGCATCAGCGTGCCGTCGTCGAGGGTCCACCAGGCGTCGGCAACGGGCACGAGAGCTTCCGCCCGGTGCTCCGCCACGATGACGCAGACACCCCCGTCGCGGGCGAGGGCGCCGAGGACGGCGATGACGCGTCCGCGTGCTGCGGTGTCAAGGTCGGCCAGGGGCTCGTCAACCAGGAGCAGGACCGGATGGTCCACCACCGCGGCGGCGATGGCTACGAGCGTTGCCTCACCCGCCGAGAGGGTGCTGACATTCCGGTCCAGCAGCGCCGACACTCCGATGCGCTCCGCGACCTCCAGCGCCCGGGCCTTGGCGGTGCCGGAAGCCACGCCGCGCAGCTCAAGTGCGAGGGAGATTTCGTCCCGGACCCGGGTGGTGGCGAATGCGGCGCGGGGATTCTGCAATACGACTCCGATGAGGCGGGCGGTATCGCGCGGCGGCGTGGCGGAACGGTCCGTGCCGGCGACGCGCACCGTGCCGGAAATATCTCCACCGTCAACGTGGGAGAGGAGGCCCGCGATACCTCGCAGGATCGTGGACTTGCCGGAGCCCGTCGGCCCGGTAATGACCGTCATTGACCCGCTCGACGGCGTGAACCCGGTGACGCGCACCTGCGTGTCACCAATGCGGAATTGTGCGTCTGGGATGAGAACCGGTGCTTCGGTGGCGGTGGCGGGGGCGGGTTCGTGTGCTGTCCGGCTGCCGAAGCCGCGCAACTCCAGGGCCGCGGCTACCCTTCCGGCGTGCTCGAGGGTGCGCTCGAGCACGGGAACAAGGGCGCGGGGTCCGAAGCGTTCGCCCCGCAATCGAAAAGCCAGGCGTACGGAGGTCACGGCGTCGGAGAGCGCCGGGAGCGCCGCCCAAGCCACCACAAGCGTCCGGGCCGTGCCCTGCAGGGGGCCGCCGCGGGCCAGGTGCCGGAAGCCGCGGGCCACGTCCACCCAAGCGTTGAGTATGCCGAAGACGAGGATCATTCCGGCGATCGGCAGGGCGGACAGGACCGCCGCCCACAGGCCGGGCGCCGTAACCGGGCCGAGGAGGACCACATGGGCATACGGGGCAGGCAGCGGCACCGGCGGCATGTTCAGCAGAACGGGTTCACCGGTGCCCGCCCCGTTGAAGAGAATGCGGTAGAGGACCCGCGCCGCGATGAAGACGGCGGCGAGAGCCGCCGCTGCGCGTAACGGCGCGGGTCGAAATGTCATGCCGCGGGTGCGGCCGGTGCGTCGTCGACCGTGAAGAGCAGTTCCAGGCTCTCTCCCGCGTTGACCTTCAGGGTGCCGAGGCCTTCCTGCGCGTATGCCCAGGCGCCGGAGGCCGGCTTGACCCAGAGAGCCCAGTAGGCAAAGGCGGCGGGCATCTTGCTGCAATCTTCCCGGTACGTGCCGCCCTTGTGGGCGATGTCGAAGTCTGCGGCGGGTACACCGTTCACACGGCACACCAGTTCCTTGGGATATGCGGCAGTGCCCTCGATCTTCACCTTTGCATCTTCGAGCACCTTGGAAGCGAGAGTCGGCGCGTCCACGGGAACGCAAACGGACGTGTCAGCGGCGGCCTGCTTCAGGGCGCCCGAATCGGTGATGACCTTCACGCCGGTGCAGGGCTCGGAGGCGGCGCTGGAGGAAGTTGCTGCCGGGGAAGCCGGTGCAGAGGAGGTGGGCTGGGTGGCGGCCGGCGTCGAACAGGCGGCGAGGGAAAACAGGAGACCTGCGGCGGCGAAGGAGCTCGCGGCGGCGGTGCGGATTTTAGTCAATGTCACCCGTCAAGGGTAGGGCGTTGCTGGTCCGGATCCGGATGCCGTCGCGTTGTGTGACGTAAGGTCTCTAATAAATCCAAAGCCGCTCCGCCTACGCCGCGTATTGCCCTCCTAAACGAGCGGCCACGGGTACCGCATGCCGGTGCGGTCAACCGGCAGCACCCGTGCGCGCAGCAGGCGCTGCACGCGGTGCTGCAGGGCGGTGATCTCGTCGTCATCGAGGAGCTCGGCCACCCCGGGGGGTGTTGCCTCTGCGAGCGGAGCGATGTCCTCGAGCAGGGCACCGGGGATGGGTTCACCGGCGAAGTCCCAGATCACGGTGCGTAGTTTGAAATCTGCGGAGAAGCACAGCCCGTGGTCAATGCCCCACACCCGTCCGTTGTGGCCACGCAGCACGTGGCCGCTCTTACGGTCGGTGTTGTTGGCGACGTAGTCGAACACGGCGATCCGCGCCAGCTCGCGGTGGGTCTCGGGGGCGTCCTCGTACAGCGTGAAGTAGTGCTCCTGGAAGTCGCACTCGATGAACCACTGCAGCGACCCGATCCCCAAGGGGGCGTCCTCGCGGATGACCGTCGCCGGCACGAGTCCCCACTCCAGGGACTCGCTGAGCAGGTACGCGGCGCGTTCCCGCCGGTAGAGCCCCGGCTCGAAATCGGACAGCGGCCGTTCCCCGGCCTCCGGCTTGTAGACCGCATACGCCTCGTCCTCCTCGCAGGAGACCTGGACGAGGAACGTCTCGTTGCTGCTGCGCGGGATGCGCCCGAGCAGCTCGATGCGGCCCTCGGCGAGCAGTGTCAGCTCCCGGCCGGACACCGTCTGCCCCCGTTCACTGTGCCCTCAACCCACTGAGCGGCTCCGCCGTCGAATTCACCATCAGCACCGCCGGGTCCTGACCCTCAACGAACGAGATGGCCGACACCGAGCCCGGGCTGATGACAATGCGCTGGAAGAGGTCCAAGTGCGTGCCCAGGGCGTGGGCAACCGCGGCCTTGATGGGATCGGCGTGGGAGAAACACACGACCACGCCGCCGGCGTGGGCTGCACGCAGGGCCTCCATCGCGCCGACGATCCGCGCCTGCATCTCCGGAAAGCTCTCGCCCTTGGGGAAACGGAAGGCGGACGGGCTGTGCTGGACCGTCTGCCATTCCGGAAGGGCCGCCAAGTCGGCGATCGCAGATCCGGTCCAGTCGCCGAAGTCGCATTCGAGCAGCCCGTCGTCGTGCTTCACGTCCAGTCCCGTTCGTGCCACAGTCGGCTCCGCCGTCTCGCAGGCGCGCTCCAGCGGGGACGAATATAGGGCGTCCACCGGTAGACCAAAGAGCCGGTCCGCGACCCGTTCAGCCTGGGCTCGGCCCCGCTCGGACAGATGCAGTCCCGGCGCGCGCCCCGGCAGGACCGTTCCCGTCGTCGGCGTCTCCCCATGGCGCACCAGAAGGAGGAGCGTGCCCTGCCGCTCAGGTGAAGTGACGGGTGCCGGCGTTGCTGCAGTCATCAGCATCCAGCGTATGCCGCACTCGGGCCCAAAGCTCAGGAATCTCAAAGAATCCCTCGATTCCCCGCCGGGTACAGGTCTACGGTGGAGGAGTGAGTGATCGCCCCGATATCTTCACTGTTGGTGAACTCCGTGCCTCCGGCCACGTTCACAAGGACCTGCGCCGCGAAATTCGCGACAACCTGCTCGCCGCGCTCGCCGCCGGCCGAGATCCTTGGCCCGGGATGTTCGGCTTCAGCCGGACCGTCCTGCCCCAGCTCGAGCGGGCGCTGCTCGCGGGCCACGACGTCGTCCTGCTCGGCGAACGCGGACAGGGCAAGACCCGGCTCCTCCGCACCCTGGCCGGCCTTCTGGACGAGTGGTCGCCGGTGATCGAGGACTCGGAACTGAACGAACACCCGTATGAACCGATCACGGAGCACTGCCGGGCCCTCGCCCTCACCGAGGGGGACCGGCTCCGGGTGGCGTGGCGTCACCGCTCGGAACGGTACGTTGAGAAGCTTGCGACGCCGGACACCTCCGTCGCCGACCTGATCGGCGACGTCGACCCGATGCGCGTGGCCGAGGGCCGCCGTCTCGGGGACCCGGAAACTATCCACTACGGTCTGGTGCCGCGCTCCAACCGCGGAATCATCGCCATCAACGAGCTGCCCGACCTCGCCGAGCGGATCCAGGTCTCGATGCTCAACGTGATGGAGGAACGCGATATCCAGATCCGCGGCTACGTGCTGCGGCTGCCGTTGGATGTCTTGGTGGTCGCGTCCGCCAACCCGGAGGACTACACGAACCGAGGCCGGATCATCACGCCGCTGAGGGACCGTTTCGGTGCCGAGATCCGCACTCACTACCCGATAGAGCTCGACGACGAGGTCGCCGTCATCCGGCAGGAGGGGCACCTGGTGGCCGGCGTTCCGCCCGTCATCCTCGAGATCCTGGCCCGCTATACCCGGGCGCTGCGGCAGTCTCCGGCGATCAACCAGACCTCGGGAGTCTCCGCGCGGTTCGCCATCGCGGGTGCCGAAACCGTCGCCGCGGCGGCCCTGCGCCGGGCCAGTGTGCGCGGAGAAGACGAAGCCGTCGCCCGGATCATCGACCTGGACGCGGCAGTGGAGGTCCTCGGAGGGAAGATTGAGTTCGAGTCGGGCGAGGAAGGGCGGGAACAGGACATCCTGGACCACCTTTTGCGCATGGCCACCGCGGAAGCGGTGCGGGCGCACTTCCACGGCATCGACATGGGTCCACTCGTGGCCGCGCTGGACGGTCACTCCACGGTGACCACCGGGGAACTGGTCACGGCGCGGGAGTTCCTCCAAAATCTCCCGTCCCTCAACGGATCCAGCCTCTACGACGAAATCACTGAGCGCCTGGGCGCGACGAACGACGGGCAGCGAGCCGCCGCCGTCGAACTTGCCCTGGAAGGCCTCTACCTCGCCCGGCGGATCTCCAAGGAGTCCGACGACGAGGCGACGATCTACGGCTAAGGACAGGAGGGCCCCATGAGCGTTCACAACCGGTCCCGATACGGCCGGTACACGGGAGGACCCGATCCGCTCGCCCCGCCGGTTGACCTGGCAGAGGCACTTGAGGCCGTCGCCGAGGACGTCATGGCAGGCTACTCGCCCCGGCACGCCCTGCAGGAGTTCCTGCGGCGTGGCGGCCGCAGCCGGGAAGGGCTCGATGACCTCGCCGGTCAGGTGCAGCAGCGGCGCAGTGACCTGCTGAGCCGGCACCGGCTGGACGGCACCCTCAACGAGGTGCAGAAGCTACTGGACACTGCGGTGCTGGAGGAGCGGAAACAGCTCGCCCGCGACGTTCGGATGGACGACACGGACCGTGCCGTACGGGAGATGCAGCTGCAGAACCTGCCGAAGTCCACGGCGGCAGCGGTCAACGAGCTCGCCTCCTATGACTGGCAGTCGAGCACCGCCCGGGACGCCTACGAGCGGATCAAGGACCTGCTGGGCCGCGAGATCCTGGACCAGCGGTTCGCCGGGATGAAGCAGGCGCTCGAGGGCGCGACGGAGGAGGATCGCGCGGCCGTCAGCGAGATGCTGCAGGACCTTAACGAGCTGCTCGACAAGCACCGGCGCGGCGAGGACACGGATGCGGACTTCCAGGAGTTCATGGCCAAGCACGGCCACTTCTTTCCGGAGAACCCGCAGTCGGTCGAGGAGCTGGTGGACGCGCTCGCCCAGCGGGCGGCCGCAGCCCAGCGGCTCCTGCAATCCATGTCCGCCGAGCAGCGCGAGGAGCTGATGCGGCTCTCCGCGCAGGCGTTCGGCTCGCCCGAGCTTATGGCACAGCTGGGCCAACTCGACGCCAACCTGCAGGCATTGCGCCCCGGCGAGGACTGGTCCGGCTCCGAACGCTTCGAGGGTGAGGAGGGACTCGGACTCGGTGACGGCACCGGCGTACTCCAGGACATCGCCGAACTCGACGAGCTGGCCGAACAGCTGTCCCAGTCCTACAACGGGTCACGCCTCGACGACCTGGACCTCGACGCCCTCGCCCGCCAGCTCGGACAGGGTGCCGCCGTGACGGCCCGCACCCTCGCGGAGATCGAGCGGGCCATGCAGGACGGCGGCTACCTCCGGCGCGGGGCCGACGGCGATCTCCGGTTGTCACCGCAGGCCATGCGACGGCTCGGCAGGTTGCTGTTGCGGGACACCGCCAAACAGCTCTCCGGCCGACAGGGGCGCCGGGACACGCGCGTCGCCGGGGCGGCCGGCGAGCAGACCGGCTCCAGCCGCCCGTGGGAGTTCGGCGACGCCGAACCGTGGGACGTCACCCGGACCATCACCAACGCGATCCGCCGCACCATCGCCGACGGGGGTGATCCGGGGCGCGGATTGCGCCTCGCCGTGGGTGACATCGAAGTGACCGAGACGGAAGCGCGCACACAGGCCGCCGTGGTCCTGCTCGCGGACGTGTCCTTCTCGATGGCCGCTGAGGGACGGTGGGTGCCCATGAAACGCACGGCGCTTGCCCTGCACCACCTGGTCACAACCCGGTTCCGCGGCGACCGGCTGCAGCTGATCACGTTCGGCCGCTACGCGCAGTCCATGGATATCGGCGAGCTCACGGCCCTGCCGGCCCTGCGCGAGCAGGGGACCAATCTGCACCACGGTTTGCTGCTCGCCGGCCGATTCTTCCGCCAGCACCCGTCGATGCAGCCCGTCCTCCTGGTAGTGACCGACGGCGAACCCACCGCGCACCTGCTGGCCGACGGCGACTCGTGGTTCAATTGGCCGCCGGACCCAGAGACCATCCGGGTCACCATCGCCGAGCTGGACCGCCTTGGGCGTGCCGGCACGCAGGCCACGTTCTTCCGGCTCGGCGACGACCCGGGCCTGGAACGGTTCGTCCAGCGGATGGCCCGTCGAATCGACGGCCGGGTGGTGGCGCCCGACGCCGGTGATCTGGGAGCTGCCGTGGTGGGGGAGTACCTCCGCGCACACTTCCGCGGACGCTCCTACGACGAGGCCGACTGGGCTACATAGACGGGTCTGCGCGCGGCTCCCTTATTGGAGATAATCCGGGGCCGCTTCCAGGCCGAAGTAATCCTCAAGGGTCTCCGTGCTGCTCATATCGAGAGCGACGTTCTTTCCCACATAGCGCAGATGCCATGGCTCGTAGGCGTAGCCGGTAGTGTCCTCGGCGCCGGCCGGATATCGGATGATGAATCCGTAATCCCGGCAGTTCTTAGCCGCCCACTGCCCCGCCGGGGTATTCGCGAAGCAGGCTTGCAGGGCACAGGTTCCGCTGGCATTGCCGATGTCCATCGCCAGGCCGGTCTGGTGCTCGCTGTAGCCGGGTCTCGCGGCCAAGGTATCCGCCGTCGCCTGTCCGTACTGGCTCACGTAGCTGTTATAGAGGCTGGCCTGCTGGCTGTACGAACGGTAGCCGCTGACGGGGATGATGTTCACGCCGGCCGCTTTGGCGGCCTTGGTCAGCTGTTTGTAGGCGTCCGCGGCCTCAGCCCGCAACCGTTCCCCCTGGACCCTGACCAGCTGCGCCGGTACGTACGTGGCAGGGTTCAGCTGCCGGTGTTTGTTGACCACAACCTGCAGGCTGGAGGCGGAACTGATGTCGTAGCCCGCCGCGGCCACTGCCGCCACCGACGGCGCGATCATGCCGAGCGAAAGCACCAGCCCCGCCACGGCACCTGTCATCCTGCTGATTCCTTTAAGCACGAGGGCTCCTAAGAAGTGTCCGGAACAGATGCGCGAACTCTATCGGTCTGCAGGGGCCAGGGTCGAGGGGACTCGTTGAGGGTCGGCCCAGGCGAAGGGCACGGCACAACACGTTAAACGCAAGCGGACGACGGCGGGAGGTGTGTCCCGCCGTCGTCCGTTCGGGAGCAGCAATCAGGCCCGGGGCTCGCCTGGGATGACTCCAGCAGCCCGCCGCTGACCAAGCGTCAGGGGTCAGTTTAGGCTCTCGTTTATCACCGGATCCCGCGGTACTTCATGCCGCAGCTCAGGGCAACGATACTGAGGCAGGAGAGTGCGGCGATGTAGTAGCCGGGGGACATATTCTGTCCGGTCGCTTGGACGAGGAACGCGGCGATCATCGGGGTGAAGCCTCCGAAGACGGCGACGGCAGTGTTATAGCTGAATGACAACCCGGTGGCGCGGGCCCGGGCGGGGAAGGCATCGGACATGACCGACGGCAGAGCACCGAAATAGATGGCCTTGAGTAGCGCGAGTATGACCATGACGGAGGCCAGAACGAAGAACGTGCGTCCGGCATTGAGCCAAAGGAACAGCGGAATTACCGAGATTCCGATGGCGCAAGCTGCAGGAATCATTATTTTGGTTCTGCCGTACTTGTCAGACAAGTGCCCCACCATGGGAGTTCCGAACGTCAGAATGATGCCGGTGAGAACGAGGCAGAAGAATGACGACGATTTGGGGAGCCCGAGTTGTTGGATGCCGAAGGTGGGCATGTAGTCAAGGATGAAGCTCATTGCAGTGGATACGACGAGGGCGCCGCCAGCGATAAGGATGCCCACTTTCTGGCTCTTGAAGAGGTCGCGGATCGGCTCGTGGCGTTCCGGATCGGGCCCGTGGTCTATGGGTGCTTCGTCGACGAATTTGCGGATGTAGTAGCCGGCAGGTCCAACCAGAAGTCCGAAGACGAACGGTATCCGCCAGCCCCAGGACATCATGTCTTCGTTTGACACCACCGTTGTGAGCGCGACAACGAAGATTGCTGCGGTCAGTGATCCCAGACCCTGACTGGCGAATTGGAAGCTTCCCAGGAAGCCGCGGCGTTCTGAGTTTTGTGCGATGAGGTAGGACGTTGCCGCGCCAAACTCACCGCCGGCGGAGAAGCCTTGAATGAGACGTGCCACGATGATCCCAATGGGCGCCAGAATGCCGATGGAATCATAGTTTGGCATGAACGCGATCAGCGCGGTTCCCAGCACCATTAGGCGGATTGTCAGCATCAGACCTTTTTTGAGGCCCTTCCGGTCGGCATAGGAGCCAAGGACCAGGCCACCCAACGGGCGGATCAGATAGGACGCGCCGAAAACTGCGAAAGCCTGGATGACCCCGGTGGCAGGATTATCGGATGGGAAGAAGTTCCTTCCTATGTAGATGGCCAGCAGCGCGTAGATGGACATGTCGAACCATTCGAGCGCATTGCCGATCGTCGCGGCCGCAACCCCGCGGACGGGCGAGGTCATTTTTTGCGGGGGCGTCCTGTTTAGGAACGGGTTGCCGGCTGATGGTTTGGGGCCGGCGACGACAGTTCCTGTCGGGGAGGCCTTTTGTGCAGGGTTCATTGTTTTGCTCCGGTATTTGGTTGGCTCAGGCTGTGGTCGCGGAGAGCGGAAGTTCGGCGTTGACGCCGGTCTGGCCCAGATCGTAGAAGAGGCCGCAGGCGATCTGCAGACCCTGGCTGGCGATGGATGCCAGCATGTGTTCGTTGGGTGCGTGCTGGAGGCAGCCGGGATAGGAGTGCGGGATCCAAAGCGTCGGAAGCCCCAGAATGCCCTCAAAGACGTGATTCGGCAGGGAACCGCCGATGTTCGGCAGCACTGTGGGCTGGATGCCGGTGGTGTTGTGGATGGAACGGCGTGCCCATTCCACCCAGGGATTGGCGGGGTCGAGGCGGCTCGCGGGAAAGAATGTCGTTTGGCGCACCCGCACCATTTCGAATCCGTGGCGGTCAAGGTGGGCCTGGATGGTGTCTTCGACAGTGTCTGTCGGCGTGCCTGCCACGAACCGGAGCTGGAGTATCGCACGTGCCGAGCCCGGGATCGCGTGGATCGGTGCTCCGATGTCGCCGGAGCCAAGGGCCAGAACCTCCAGGGCGTTCCAGCCGTAGAGTCTTTCGGCTGGTGTGAGGCCGGTGTCCGCCCAGTCAGTGTCGATGTGCGGGTCCCCGGGAGCGTGAGGAATGGCAATGTTGCTGAGCGCCGTTTGCACGGACTCGGGGATGTTTGTTGGAAGCAGTTCCGGCAAGAGAATCCTTCCGTGTCCGTCGATTAAGGTGCCGATGGCGGCTGCCAGTGTGGTTCCCGGGTTGCGCAACAGACCGCCCCAGTTGCCGGAGTGGTAGCTGCCGGACCGGAGGTTGACGTCCAGTTCAAACGTGATTCCGCCCCTCGATCCGAGAAAGATTGTCGGCGAGTCCGCGCTCAGTCTGGGGCCATCTGATGCAATGAAGACGTCCGCTGCCAATTTGTCTTTGTTGACCGAGGAAAATTCATCCAGCGAGGGCGACCCGATCTCCTCGCCGCATTCAAAGAGGAATTTCAGATTGAAGCCCAGGTGGCCATTGCTTTTCAGCAGGATGCGCAGCGCCGCAAGGTTGATCAGATGCTGTCCCTTGTTGTCGGCCGTTCCGCGGCCGTACCAGCGGTCGCCGTCAGCGGCGAGGATCCACGGGCTGCGGTCGTCGTCCCAGCCATCGTCCTGACCACCGACAACATCTGCGTGCCCGTAGCAAAGGACGGTTGGAAGTTCCTCGGACTCGAATCGGGTGCCGACCAGAAACGAGTTGGTCCCGCCGTTCCAGTGGGGATGAAGCTCAGTGTCGCAGCCGAGTTCGGCCAGGGCTGGAACGAGAACATCTTCCAGGTATGCTTTCAAGGCAATTCGCCCGGCTGCGGTAGCACTCTCCGTCTGGTAAGAAACCAGGCGCTTCAGCTCCTCGAACAGTTGTCCGTCTGAAGCATATGCCTCTGCAATGCTTGATATTTCCTGCGGAAGGGTCATGGTCGGTGCTCCTGGGATAGTGCCTTGTGCCGGGTGAACGGAATCAACGTTAGGAGTGCGCCAGCTCACAAACCAGCATCGTTTTATCAAGTGGCGTTGACTTCAAGGCAAACCGGAGCTTAGATGGGGCCAATGAGGATGCTTCCTACTGCACTGCTCTATTTTCATGACGTGGCCCGAACCGGTTCAATTACGGAAGCTGCCATCGCCCAGCACGTGTCGGCGTCCGCCATTAGCCGGCAGATAAGCAACCTGGAGCGCACGATCGGCGTCACGCTGTTTGCGCGGCATCCGCGAGGAATGACGTTGACGGAGGCTGGACGGCTCCTACTTGCGCACGCTCGGCGAAGTGAAGCCGAAGGAGAGGCGCTGATCCGGGAACTTCAAGATTTTGACAAGCGGCAAAAGCGGATCATCAACATTGTCAGTTCTGAAGGGCTTGCCAGGTGCAGGGTTCCCCGGGCGATTGCCCGATTCACCGTGGACTATCACGACGTCGACTTTCACTTGGATGTGGTCTCTTCAGCCGAAGCGACGCGGATGGTCGTCGACGGCCAGGCAGACATCGCCGCCGTGTACGCGCTGGGGCTCCAACGTGATGTGACCGTTGAGTTTTCCGCGGCCGCTCCGGCCTTCGCCGTGGTAGCCACAGGACATCCGCTCGCGGATCGAAGCAGCGTGAGCCTGGACGAACTGTGTGCATATCCGCTTACCCTTCCCGCCAAAGGCCTCAGCCAGCGAGAGCTTTTCGACATAGCCGTGCAGATGGAACAGATTTCGCCGCGGATTGCACTGTCGGCCGATCAGGTCAGCCCTGCCTTGGAATTCGCCCGGGCAGGAGCCGGGGCGGCATTGATGAGCCGTCTTGTGGCTCATCCGGAGGGGGAGGACGGGCTTGCCTTCGTGGCTATCGATCATCCGGTATTTCACCAGCGGCAGGCGCAGATTCAGACGATGGCCGGCCGGCGCAGACCTGCGGTGCAGACGGCCTTCATTGAAGTCTTGGCAGAGGTTCTTGCCGAAGGCTAGCTAGCTAGCGCAGGAGAAAGACAACAACCGGTGGTCCTGGTGCGTGGGGCGCAGCCTTAGGCCCGGGAATTGCCGGCGTCGGGCTCCAGCAGGCCGCCGCCGGCCCAGCGCTTGAGCGCGAGCTTCTCGGCGTCGTCGAACTCCATGAGCGCCAGACGGCAGAGCTCTTCAACGTTCCTGGCCCACGCGGCGGCGAGGTCCCTAGCAGTCATGTCGTCGGCGAGGGAGCCGCCGGCGTACACCACGCCCTGGATCACGAAGTTGACGGCCGAGCGGGACACCGGCTGGCCGGCCGCCACACAATCGTCCCGGACGGACCGGGCGAGTTCGCTGCGGTTGCCGGGGTGCTCGCGGAGCTTCGCCTCCAGCGAGACGAAGACCTGCCGGAACTGATCGGCGGAGAGGGCCGGCACGTCGGTGACCCGGGTGACCTGCTCCTCGATCGCCGGCCTGCCTTCGGAGGCCAGCGAGGACAGCTCCGGCGAGAACCGCTTCGCATCCCACACCCAGCCGGGCGACGGCGTGGACGAGTATTGGACGCCCTGGCCGATCTGCGCGATCCAGGCCCCGAACTTTCCGTGACCGCCCCAATCGGTCTTCAGCGACGGGTCAGCCGTCAGGGCCCTGTGCGCTGCCACGGCCCCGGTGACCGGACCCGGCGCGGCCTGCACCAGGGCCCGGACCTCGTCGGCGGCCGTCGTCGCGGCCACGGAAACACCCGGCGCGGTGCGGAGCGGGGCGGCAAGTCCGGCGGACGGCACCATGCGGGGGATCTCGGCCGAGGTGCCGTTGAGGATTGCGACGAAGTCGTGGGACTCCACCACGCTGTCGGCCATCTCCCGGTACGCGAACGCCACAGCGCCGGCGGCGATGACCGTCGTCATCCGGTCGGCAGCCCGGAACCGCTGAACCAGCGAGGTGAAGTCCGCATCCGCCGAGGCGACGAAGAATTCCTCAACATGCGCCGCTCCGGACAGCGCATCCATCGCGTCCAGGACCAGGTTGATGTCGGTGCTGGACTTGCCGCGCTGCGTGAGGGACGGGCAGTCGATCACGCGGAAGCCCGCCCGGGTCCAATAGGGCCGGTACTTGGAGTAGATCACCGGGTTGAGGTAGCAGTTGCGGATCAGGAAGCGCCGGGATTCCGCGCCTGTGCCGCCGTCGGCCAGCGCTTCCGTCCAGTGCTTGGGATCCTCGGCGAACCTCTTGGCCGCGGCGGGGTCCAAGGCCATCAGGCCCGTGTAGACGTTGTCGAAGTCCACGAACATCGCGGCGCGGATGCCAGGCCGTCGGGACTGGGGGAGGGGATCACTCATCGGCTCAGTGTGTCAGCACGAGGGCGGACGTGCCAGATGTGTCGTTCCCGTTGGCGTCGGGTTGCACCGGCAGTCCCGGTCCGCTCGGGAAGGGACGGGGTTGCCGCCCCGCGCCGCTTCGGCGACGGTCTCTTGCACCTCACGCGACGTCAGGAACTAGCGTTGTCTGCATGGCAGATTCAACCGGGGATGAACCACTGTGGAGTATCGGTGAACTTGCGAAAGCGTGCGGCGTCACGGTCCGGACACTCCATCACTATGACGAGATCGGGTTGTTGTCCGCAGGCAGGAGAACGGCTTCCGGCCACCGCCGCTACACCGAGCAGGACCTGCGGAGGCTCTACCGGATCAGGGCCCTTCAGATGCTCGGATTGCCACTGGCCGAAATCGCCACCGCGCTGCAACCCACGGACGATGACCTGCCCTCTCTGCGGATACTCCTGCAACAGCAACTGGTTCATGTTCGTCGCCACGTCGAGCAGGTCCAGATGCTCCAGAACCGGTTAGGGAATCTGCTGTCCCGCCTCGACGGGCCGGAAACGCCCACCCCGGAACAATTCTTGACAACGTTGGAGATGATCACGGTGCTCGAAAACCACTTCACCCTGGAGCAGCGCCAGGAACTGGCGGCCCGCAGGCTTGAACTCGGTGAAGATCGGGTTGAGGAAGCCAAACGGAAGTGGGCCGCCCTGGTCGAGGAAGGCCTCCGGTACGTGGATGCCGGCACACCGGTGTCTGAGCCAGCCGTCCAGGACTGGGCAAGCTCCTGGGACGAAGTGGGTTCAATGTTTCACTCCGGCGACCAAACCAAAGCCGCGGCACGGGCCATGTGGGAAGACAACGGTGAGGCGCTTAGCGCCAACCTGCCATGGTCCACAACTCAACTGGCCGGTCTGATGGCCTACCTCCAGAGGGCGCGGACACAGCTCTGAGCGGGCCAAGCCGCGGTCTCCCCTGTGACTTCCATGTGTTTTGCCTGTGGATCCTCCGCCGGTCCTTGCGCAGGTCTGGTTGCCTACGGCAAGCTGTTCATTAGTTGGCGACTTGATCAGCTACCAGGTCCGACGGCGAGGATGCCGCTGGACCTTGGCGCGGCAATGTCGCCGCCCAGGCAGGAGCCCGCAGAACGGGAGGGCACGTCACATGAAACGTGCAGCATTCGGATCAGCTAAATTTCGCGCCATCGGCATTTACTCATTGATAGCTGTGGTGGTGATTCTCGGAATTTCGCTTGTTTTCATCTACCGGGCGACCGTTACGCCGAACTCCACGTCGAGTCCGGGAGCATCGGCGCCTCCGGAGGCATCGGGGCCTGCGGGCACAAACCCCTCGGTGAGTCGCGGGACCTACCAGGCAGTACCGAATCAGGTGCTGTTTGCGCTTGATACTAACGGTAAGCCGAATATTTCTGGCGACCTGACGAATATCAAGCAGGGCGACGTCGGAGACTGCTATTTCCTGGCGGCCCTGCTGACGGTGGCCGCGCGGGAGCCCGACACCATTCAAAACATGATTCACGACAATGGTGACGGCACTTACACCATTTCATTTCACAGCAAGTATGACGGGGTGCCCAATCCGGTGCAGGTGACGGTCAACGGTGACCTCCCGTATCGCCGCGGCAAAACCGTCGAAAATGGCATCGAAAATATCGGTGGCAAGAACGTTTCGTGGGCGGCGATTATCGAGAAAGGCTGGGCGGCCGCGAACGGCAACAGCTATAAAGGCATCGAAGGCACGGACCTCAGCAACGCCCAGGATCACGATGTGCACAATGGTCTCTATGCCATCACCGGCAAGGTGGGCGTCGACCGCAACCCCGGCGGCCCCATGACGCAAGTGAGCTTTGAGCAGGTCCAGCAGGATTTCGCGAACGGCCTCGTCACGCTGGGGACCTCAAACTCCAACGGCAGGCTGGTATCCGACCACTCCTACGCAGTGCTGGACGTGAACGCCTCCGACCAAACCGTTGTGGTGGGAAATCCGGAGGGCGGGCAGGAGACCTTGCCGTTTGACACCTTCCGGTCCACGAACATCAACCAGTACATCGCGATCCCCACCTACCCCTGAGAAACAGGCAGCTGAACGAACGACGGCGGGCAAGCGCCGCTGTCGGAAGCACCCGTCCTGCGGTTCGGAGCCGGTTCGGAGCCGGTTCGGCTATCCGGTCTCGGCCGCTGCCAGGCCCGTCGTCGTCGATGCGCGCCCCCTCCTCCATGGCAGCGATCGTGCTGATGCCCACGTGCGGTCCGCAATGCGAACGACCCGTCCTCGCAGCACCGGCAATGTTTCACTTTGTTCGATATTGTTTTCATTCGAACGTTAGTGTACAAATGTGAACATGACATGCATCACTACGACTTTCCTGGCCGACGGCCGGGAGATCCTCTACTTTGACGATGCCGGCACAGCGGAACGGGCCCCCGAATCCCTGACGGACCACCGCGAACTGCCCGTCCGCCCGGACCCGGGCCAGTTGCGCTTCGACGCGCTCAGCCGGGAATGGGTCGCCGTCGCCGCCCACCGGCAGTCCCGTACGCACCTGCCGCCGGCGGACCAGTGCCCGATCTGCCCGACGACGCCGGCCAACCTGACCGAGATTCCGGCTCCGGACTACGACGTCGCTGTCTTTGAAAACCGCTTCCCCTCACTGGGCCCCGCCGCGAGCGAGCTCCCGACGGCGCTTGCCTGGGGAACCTCGACGCCGGCCGTGGGCCGCTGTGAGGTGGTGGCGTTCACCCCGGAGCACACCGGGTCCTTCGCCGAACTGGGCTGGCGCCGCACACGGACCGTGATTGACGCCTGGACCCACCGGACCGAGGCCCTCAGCGCCCTGCCCGGAATCCGGCAGGTATTCCCGTTTGAAAACCGGGGCGCCGAGATCGGCGTCACGCTGCACCACCCGCACGGGCAGATCTACGCCTACCCCTACGTGACGCCGCGTGCCGCCGTCCTGGCCGCCGCGGCCGGCGCGTACTTCGATGCTTCGGACGGCACGGCAACGCTCGCCGCGTCCGTCCTGCAGGCCGAGCGCAGTGACGGCAGCCGCATGGTCCTGGAAGGCGAACACTTCAGCGCCTATGTGCCGTTTGCCGCGCGCTGGCCGCTGGAAGTCCACCTCGTCCCGCACCGTCAGGTTCCGGATCTGGCCGCGCTGAGCGGGGCCGAACGCGATGAGCTGGCGCACCTCTACCCGGATCTCCTGCGGCGCTTCGACGCCCTGTACCCGACGCCGACCCCCTACATTGCGGCCTGGCACCAGGCCCCTCTGGAGACGGAGATGCGCCGGGCCGGCCAACTGCATCTGCAGCTGACCTCCCCCCGGCGTGCCGCCGACAAGCTCAAGTACCTGGCGGGCTCCGAAGCAGCGATGGGGGCCTACATCAACGACACCACCCCCGAATCGGTCGCCGCCCGGCTACGGGAAGTGGCCAGTGACGTCGCCGGCACCGCAACCCGCACCACCCTGACCCCGGAAGGCGCCCCTGCATGAACACGACCACTCGCGCCGACGCCCATCCGGACAGCCTGATCAGCCGCTTTGAGGCCACCTTCGGGGCCGCCCCGGACGGCGTCTGGGCCGCCCCAGGGCGGGTGAACCTGATCGGTGAACACACCGACTACAACGAAGGCTTCGTGCTGCCCTTCGCCATCGACAAGCGGGCGACGACGGCGGTCCGGCTCCGGGGCGACTCCACCGTCCGGCTGCTGTCCACCTCCGGCGACGACGGCATTGTGGAGGCCAACGCCGCGGCCTTGACGCCCGGCAGCGCGCCCGGCTGGGCCAAGTACCCCCTGGGCGTCGTGTGGGCGCTGCAGCAGCGCGGCGTCGAGGTTCCCGGCTTCGATCTGCTGCTGGACTCCGATGTCCCGCTGGGGGCGGGCCTGTCATCGTCCCACGCGATTGAATGCGCCGTCGTGACGGCCCTCAACGAGCTCACCGGTGCAGGGCTTTCGGCCCAGGAGATGGTCCTGCTGACCCAGCACGCCGAAAACGCGTTCGTCGGCGCGCCGACCGGCATCATGGACCAGTCGGCATCACTGCGCGGCACCAGCGGCCACGCCGTCTTCCTCGACTGCCGGGACCAATCCGTTCAACTCGTGCCGTTCGAGGCGCAGGAGTCGGGACTGGTCCTGCTCGTCATCGACACGAAAGTCTCACACTCCCACGCCGACGGCGGTTACGCCTCCCGCCGCGCCTCCTGCGAGCTCGGCGCCGAGGTCCTGGGCGTGCGTGCCCTGCGGGATGTCGCCGTCGCCGACCTTCAGAACGCCAGCGAGGTGCTCGATCCGACCACCTTCCGGCGGGTCCGCCACATCGTCACCGAAAACGACCGCGTCCTGCAGACGGTGGACACCCTCCGCTCCCAGGGCCCGGCCCATATCGGTCACCTGCTCGATGCCAGCCACGCCTCAATGCGCGACGATTTTGAGATTTCCTGCCCCGAGCTCGACCTCGCCGTGGACACGGCCCGGACCCACGGCGCCATCGGTGCCCGCATGACCGGCGGCGGGTTCGGCGGCTCGGCGATCGCCCTGACTCCCGTGGAGCATGAGCAGGACGTCCGCGACGCCGTCGTCCGCGCCTTTACGGAGGCGGGATTCACCCGGCCGGAAATCTTCACCGTCACCCCGGCGGCCGGAGCGGAGCGCATTCAATGAGAATTCTGGTCACCGGAGGCACCGGATACATCGGTTCGCACACCGTTCTGTCCCTGCAGGAAGCCGGCCATGAGGTGGTGGTGATCGACAACCTGGTCAACTCCAGCGAGGAATCGCTGCGCCGGGTTGCCGAGCTCAGCGGCACGCCCGTGGCCTTCCGCCGGGTGGACCTGGTCGAGGAGCCGGCCGTGGACGCCGTCTTCGCCGAATACCCGGTCGACGCCGTCATCCACTTCGCCGGCCTCAAAGCCGTCGGTGAGTCCGTCCGGGAGCCCCTGATGTACTACCACAACAACCTCGTGGGCACCCTGAACCTGCTCCGGGCGATGGACCGGCACAACGTCCGGTCAATCGTCTTCAGCTCCTCGGCGACGGTATACGGCGAACACAACCCGATCCCCTACGTGGAGAAGATGGAGATCGGCGCCAACAACCCCTACGGCCGGACCAAGGAACAGATCGAGGATATCCTTGCCGACCTCGGAGCGGCGGACGGCCGCTGGCACATCGCCCTCCTGAGGTACTTCAACCCCGTCGGCGCCCACCCCTCCGGCCGGATCGGCGAGGATCCGCAGGGCATTCCCAACAACCTTGTACCGTTCATCGCCCAAGTGGCGGTGGGCCGGCGCGAGAAGCTGATGGTGTTCGGCGGCGACTACGACACCCCGGACGGCACCTGTCTGCGCGACTACATCCACGTGGTGGACCTGGCCGAAGGACACGTCGCCGCGCTCGACCACGTGGCGGGCCGGGCCGGCGTCTTCCGCTGGAACCTCGGTTCCGGCAAGGGCTCCTCCGTGCTCGAGGTCCTGCACTTCTTCGAGAAGGCCGTGGGCCGTCCGATCCCTTACGAGATCACCGGACGCCGCGCCGGCGACCTCCCCGCCTTCTGGGCCGACTCGGCCTCGGCCCTGGCGGACCTGAGCTGGTCCACCACGAGGACTGTGGATGAGATGTGCGCGGACCACTGGCGCTGGCAGAAGAACAACCCGCACGGCTACAACGCTTTGGGTGCACCGCAACAGGCGGAATAGACCGCCGGCCAAGTACTCAATCCGGATATGCCCGGATGGCTTACCCCAGCCGGGGCGTCCGTGGGGGAGTTGTCCGGCGGGAACCCGTTGCCTCAAACGCGGCGGCCAGGCGCAGCAGCGAGGTGTCATCGTAGGCCCGGCCCGCGAGGGTCAGGCCAACGGGCATGCCGGTGTCGGCCATCGTGCCCATGGGCACCGTGACGGTCGGGATGCCCAGGTGACGCGGCACGAGGTTGCCGTTGGCGACCCAAACGCCGTTGCGCCAGCCAAGATCTGCCGAGGCCTCGTTGACGTCCATGTCGGCGGGCCCGACGTCCGCGGCGGCGGGAAACAGCACGGCGTCCAGTCCGAGTCTGTCCATCCATTCCTCCAGGTCCACGCGGCGGGTCTTCTCCAGGCCCCGCACCCCACCTTCGAGATGCGGGATGTCCGTCAACGATGAGGCGCCGTGCTCGCGGATGTATCCCGGGTAGTTGGCGATGTCGTCATCAAAGCCGGTATAGCGGTCCGGGAGCGCGCCGTCCGGATGGGGGAAGATCGCTGCTCCGTCCACCGCAACCAAGGTATTCAGGGCAGGGTCGCCGTTTGCTGCGAGGAAGTCTTCCCAGGCCCAGGCCGAGAGATCCATGATTTCCCGCTGCAGGTATTCCGGGCTCACCAGGCCGCGCGTGGCGATCGTGGGTGCCCCGGGGCGGTCTCCTTCATAGTTGGACACGACGGGAAAGTCGACCAGCACAACCTCGGCGCCGGCCGCCTCGAGATCGCGCCGTGCCGCTTTCCACAGTTCCATGACCGAGCCGCGGGTATGGATGCACTGGCCGGTCGGCCCGCCGATGCCAGGCTTCTCGCTGCTGCCGGCGTCGGGGTCAGCGTTGACGTACATCCGCGGCACGCCCAGCCGCTTGTCCTTCAACACTGACCGTGCCTCGTGGGCATCCGCCGGTGCCAGCGCAGGGTAGGAGGACGGGCGGAGCATCGAGGCGGCCGGGACGTCCACCCACGGCTGGACCCGCCAGAAGTCGCCGCGGGTCTGTGCGTCGTCGGCCACGATCACGTCGAGCACCTCGAGCAGGTCCGCCATGGAACGCGTGTGCGGCACCACCACATCCATGGTGGGCACCAGCGGCCAGTTTCCGCGGACGGAAATGACCCCACGCGAGGGTGTGTACGCGCACAGCGCGTTGTTCGACGCCGGCGCGCGCCCGCTGGACCACGTCTCTTCCCCGAGGCCGAAGGCCGCGAAGCTTGCCGCCGTCGCGGTGCCAGAACCGTTGGAGGAGCCGGAGCCGAACGCCGCCGTGAGGAAATCGGCGTTGTAGGGGCTCTCGGCGCGGCCGTAGACGCCGCGTTGCATGCCGCCGTTGGCCATGGGCGGCATGTTGGTGAGGCCGATGAGCACCGCGCCTGCCGCCCGCAGGCGTTCGATGGTGAACGCGTCGCGCTGCGCCACGAGATGCTCGAAAGCAGGCGAACCGGCCGCGGCGGTGAGGCCTTTCACCAGATAGCTGTCCTTGGCCGTGTACGGGATGCCGTCCAGCGGGCCGAGCGTCGTGCCCCCGGCCCGGCGCTCGTCAGAGGCCAGGGCGTCCGCCAGGGCATCGGGGTTCATGACGACGAGCGAGTTCAGCGTGATGCCGTTGCGGTCGTAGGTTGCGATGCGCTCAAGGTAGGCCCGGGTGACTTCCTCACTGCTGGCCCGGCCGGACTCCAAAGCATCACGCAACTGGGCGATGGACGCCTCGACGACGTCGAAGCCCGTCATCACGCCACCGGCCCGTCGAGCGCGGGCTGCTGCTGGGTGATGCAGTGGATGCCCCCGCCGCGGGCCAGAATCGGGCGGGCGTCGACGGTCACCACGCGGCGCCCCGGGTATGCCTCCGCAAGGATTTCCGCGGCCATCGCGTCCCCCCTCTCTTCGCCATAGCCGCAGGCGATCACACCGCCGTTGACCACAAGGTGGTTGACATAGCTCCAGTCCACGTACCCTTCCTCGTCGCGCAGTGTCTGCGGGGCCGGCAGCGGGAGGATCCGGAACGGCCTGCCTGCGGCGTCCGTCTGGGTTTCGAAGAACGCTTGCAGGGTTCGGCTGACCTCATAGTCAGGATGCTCCGGATTCATCTGGGTGTGGAGCAGGACCCGGCCGGGGGAGGGCAGGGTGGCCACCATGTCGATGTGGCCGCGGGTGCCCAGATCCTCGTAGTCGCGGGTCAGACCGCGCGGCACCCAGACGGTCTTGCGGGCGCCGATAGTTCGTGCCAGCTCAGCTTCGACGCGGGCTTTGTCCGCGTACGGGTTCCGTCCCGGGTCTAGCTGTACGGTTTCGGTCACGAGCACGGTGCCCTCGCCGTCGACGTGCATGGCACCGCCCTCGTTGACCAGCAGCGAGCTGACGAGCTCAGCACCGGTCTTTGCGGCCACGAAGCGCGCCATCCCGGCGCTCTTCTCCCATTCGGACCACTTGGGTGCACCCCAGCCGTTGAAGACCCAGTCCACCGCGCCGAGCACACCGGGGCGTTCGTCGTCGACGACGAAGGTCGGTCCGACGTCGCGCATCCAGAACTCATCGAGCGGGGCTTCAAGCTGTTCTATGCCGCTGCCCAGCATGTCGGCAGCCCGCTGCCGCTCGCTGGGATCCACCACCATAGTGACCGGCTCAAATTCGGCAACCGCGTGGGCGACGGCCGTCCAGGCCGCATAGGCCTCCTCGGCTGAAGCGGCGTCGTCGCCCAGGGTCAGGCCGGTGCGTGGGAACGCCATCCAGGTTCGATCGTGAGGTGCGGTTTCAGCGGGCATTCTCCACGCCATGAGAAGGGCTCCTTAGTCCTTTTTGCGTCGGCACTGCACGCCTCCTCTCCAATGAGGGGCGCGCATAGGGTCGACGCCAAGCCGTTATTGATCAAACGATCAATAACGTTGAAAATTACTCTAGACTGTTAGGTGATGTCAAGCACACAGAGGAAACGCGCCGTCCGAAAGACGCCAGGGGAACGCGCCAGCGAAATTTCAGAGGCGGCCCGGACTATTGCCTTGGAGCAGGGGCTCGGGTCGATAACCCTGCGCAATGTGGCGGCCCGGGTGGGGGTGGCTTCCGGCCTGGTGGCGCATTATCAGCCCAATGTTGAGGCCCTTGTGGCGTCCACTTTCACCGGCATCGTCGCCACCGAAGCGGCGGAAGTGCAGGCAACCCTGGACCGGATGCCGTCAGCCCGCGGGCAGCTTGCCTACCTTTTGGACACCCTGCTGGACAGCAGCCGCCTGGATGTCACCGCGGTCTGGGTGGATGCCTGGACCATGGGCCGGCGCAACGAGGCGTTGGCCGTGTGCGTCCGCGATCAGATGGACGCGTGGCAGGCCATGCTGCAAGGCGTGGTGGAGGCCGGCATTGCGGCCGGTGAGTTCGAGACCTCCGACGCCGCATCTGTCGCCTGGCAGATTCTGGGGATGATCGACGGGCTGAACGCCCAGGCGCTGGTGCGCTGGGACGGCGTCAGTGACCGCGGCACGCACCTGGCCCGCGCTGTCGAGGGGATGGTCGGCGCGGCGCGCGGTTCGCTGCAGCGGGTGGGTTCCTCCCAGGGCTGATGCCTTTCTGCCTCGGCCGCGGCGGGAGCCTGATTGGGGACCGCACGCCACCGCCTTCGAAGCGGTGTGGATGCCAGGGAATTACGGTCGGCAGTCGCGCTGTTCCGTATAGCCGAAGGGGACACCCTCGCTCAACCCGACGCGGAAGAGCCCGTCCTCAAGACGGCTCACAAGGATGCCATGGGCGGCGAGCCCGACAGCGACTTCCGTCATCAGCTCCACCGCGGCATTGAGACCGCGGTCCATCGACTCCCGGTCCCGGGCGAGGACCTCAATGCTCTGCACGGTTCCGGTACCGGCCAAGAGATTCACGGCGCCGCCTCGCACACCGGTTTGGCGGAATAGCCGTCCGCCTTTTGATAGAGCGCCCGCCTGTCCGCGCCGTGGCCTGCGAGCCATAGGGCGCCTGCAGCCTGGGCGACGTCGTCCACATAGCCGGTCCGGATGAGCTGCCCGTCCTTCCATACCTCCACCGGCCGGCCGACCAGGTTGCTCCAGTCGTGATCGTCGCTCATGATGTCGCCTTTCTTTGAGGAAGGTGTAGGTGCGATGCAAGTCCACGCACGATGACGTCCGCTTCCGGGCCCGGACGTGTTTCTTGCGGCCAGCGCACCGTCCCCAGTGGTGGGGCTAACGCCCTGACGGCGGGCCTGCGACGCCGCTTGCCGGTGCAGGCAGAAGAGGAGGGTGCAAATAAATGAATGACGTTCATTATTGGCTCAAGACCGTGAGGCTGTCAACCGGGTGAGGGGAGTGTGAACAAATATGCCGCGCAACTCGATCGGGCGGGTGGAAAAGCCCATGGTTGAGCATTCCGCCCGCCGTAGTGCTTACAGCCGCTGGGCTATTCCACCCGGTCGAGCATGAATTGGATATCTCCGTCCACGACCGTGCCCAGGATGTTGCTGCCGGCCAATTCATCGGGGTCTGCTGTTAGCGGATCGCATTCAAAGGCAGTGAAGTCTGCGCGTTTGCCGACAGATATTGATCCGGTGCTGTGGAATAGGCCTGCCGCGCGCGCGGCGTGCGAGGTGTAGCCTTCCAGCGCCTGGAGGGCTGTGAGCGCCTGGCCTGGCCCGATGGGCGCCTCGTCCGGCCGTCCGGCAGGCCGCCGCAAACGGGCATCGGCCATAACGGGCAACGGCTCGAACGGTGCGATGGGCCAGTCCGACCCCAGGGCCAGGGTCACTCCCGCTCTGCGAAGATCCTGGCAGCGCCAAGCGCGATCGGCCCGCTCCCTGCCCAGTCGCGTGGACCAGTTGTCGCTGTGGTCCGCCCGCGAGTAGTGGGTGCAGTGGGTCGGCTGCATGCTGGCCACGACGTCCAGTCGGGCGAACCGTTTGATCAGGTTGTCCGGGATGGATTCGATGTGTTCCACCCGGTGGACCGCCGCGGGAGTCGAGGAAGGCAGCGATTCCAGGGCGTCGAGCACGTGGGCCACGCCGGCGTCCCCGATCGCGTGGGTCGCAGTCGGAATGCCGCGACCGGCGAAGTATCGGACTGCTTCGGCATACTCCTGCGGGCGCGGCCAGAAGGGGGCGGTGGATTGGCCGTAGGAGTCCGGCTCGAAGAGCCAGGCCGTGCCGTTGTCAATGGTTCCGTCCACGAAGAGCTTGATGGCATCCACCGACCAGCGGCGGCCGCCCTCCCGGAGCATCATCGCAAGTTCCGCCCACTCCGTCTCTCCGCTTCCGGGCATGCACCAGGCGGCGCAGCGCAGCCGTAGCGGCAGGTCGCCGTCGTTCTCCAGCGCGCGGTAGAGTTCGAGCGATCCCGCGCCGAGGTCCATGACGTGTCCGCCGGTGAGCCCCGAGCGGGCAAAGCGGCGGAGCAGTTCCGCCAGCCGGGATTTCCGGGTTGCGAACGGCTCCGTCGGCGCGTGCCGCTCCACAAGGTCTACGGCCGCCGCCTCCAGCAGCAGTCCCGTCGGCACCCCGGTGTCGTCGCAGACCACCTCGGCGGCCTGTTCAAAGACTCGCGGGCCGGTGATGCCGGCCAGCTCCAGGGCGCGGACGCTGGCCAGCGCCGAGTGCCCGTCGAAGAGCCGGATCAGGGCGGGGCGTCCGGCGACGACGTCGTCAACGGCCTCCCGGTGCACGCGCGATGAGCCGAAGACGTTGGGGTCCAGCCCCCAGCCCCGCACCCATCCGCCCGGCCCGGCGGCGACGGCCTCAGCGTGCAATAGCTGGCGCACCTCGGTGAGGGTCCGGGCGCCGGAGAGATCCCGGCCGGCGGTCATATCGAGGCCAAGGACCGGATGGATGTGGCTGTCCACCAGCCCCGGCGTCAGCGTGGCAGCGCCCAGGTCAAGCACCTGGGTCCCGGCCGCCCGCCAGTCCGGGGCGTCCGTGCGGCTGCCGACGGCGGTAATCAGGCCGTCCTTTACGGCCACAGCCTGTGCCGGTTCCGTCGTGCCTTCCAACGTGTGGATAGTGTCGGTGAGCAGGATCAGATCAGGATTCATGGATTTCAAAACTTCCTATGCGTTCGAATGTCGCGGGCCGCCGGGTGCGCAGCCGGCGGGCGGTGAGGAGTCCGGCCAGGAAGACGGCAGGAGTGACCAGCAAAATTATGGTGTTGGTCAGGGTGTCGGCGAAGGTGAGCAGCTCGATGTTGACCGCGATCATTGCGACGACCGCGAAGAGCAGGACAGCGGAGGCGATACTCAGCGGAACGAGCAGGCGGTTCGTCACCGCCGAGGGGTTCCGGCGAAGGTAGATGAAGGCGGCCACGGAGACCAGGCCCTGCAGCCCGACGATGCCAAAGATGCCGGGCGTGTTTACCCAGATCAACAGCTGCTGGTACGGGTCTGCGCCGAGGACTGCACAGACAATGATCACGGCGGCGGCGAGCACGGACTGCAGTTGGCCGGCACGGTGCGGGGACTTGTACCTGGAGTGGGTCCTGCCGAGGAAAGCCGGCAGGACGCCGTCACGGGCCAGCATGTAGACGTAGCGGTTGATGGCGTTGTGGAACGCCAACTGGGAGGCATAGACGCTGGTGACAATCAGCACATACATGACCACCTCGGCCCACGGACCGACGTACTGGTTGATGGTCGCGAAGAACATTCCGTTGGTAAGCTGCCCGGCCGCCTGGACCACGTTGCCGTCACCGTACGCCTGGACCACAGTCCAGACAATGAAGGCGTAGAAGACGGACATGAAGCCCACGGCGATGAAGGTCGCCCGGGGGACGGATTTGTCCGGATTCCGCGCCTCCCGCCTGTACAGAACGGTGGACTCGAACCCCATGAACGCGGCGAAGCAGATGCCCAGAATTGCCAGTACTCCAGGGTTGAAGGCATTCTCCGGGGTGAAGGAGGAGCCGCTGATCCCGTGGGCACCCCCGCGCGAGAGGATGCCCGCGCCCATCACTGCGAGGATGGCGGTTTCGGCGACCAGCAGGACCCCGAGCACCTTGGCGCCGACATCAATGCCGCGGTAACCGAGGAACCATACGGCGGCCACGGCGCTGAGCGCCACGACCGGCCAAGGGACGTCGAGACCGAAGATGAAATGAAGCATGGACTGGGTCTGCACCGCAAAGAGCCCGTAAACGCCGATCTGCAGGCAGTTGTACGAGACGATCGCCAGGACGGCGGAGGCCAGGCCTACCGTCTTGCCCATTGCCAGTGAAATGTAGGTGTAAAAGCCTCCGGCAGCCTTGACGTGCCGGGTCATGGCCATGAAGCCGATGGCAAAGATCGTGAGGACCGCGCCGGCGATCAGATAGCCGGCGGGGGCACCGATACCGCCGGTCGCAATGGCAACCGGCGCGACGCCGGCCATCACGGTTAGCGGGGCGGCCGCGGAAATGACCAGGAAGGCGATGCCGCCTGTGCCGATGGCATTGCGTTTGAGGCCGTTCTCGGCCGCCGTCTTGGACGGTTGTGTTTGCGTGTCGGACATGTGGGGGTTCCTTTGGAGGGGGCAGGAGCTCTCATAAACGATAGCCTTTCGTTTATTATGGGTCCCTGTGACTCGGCGCACAATACTGAGTCCCAAGAATTGTGTAGGTTCTTATGAGCCACTGATTGGAGAATCCCATGGGCCGCCCGCTCGCTCCGCTGATATCCATCGACGGACTCGTAACCGCCAGCCTCGAACTGGTCGATGAGACCGGCGACTTCAGCCTGCCCAAGTTGGCGCGGCGCATCGGAGTCAGCCAGTCATCGATCTACAACCACGTCAGCGGGCGGGAGGAGATCCTTGAGCTGATGCGCCGGCGTATCATCAGCGAGACTCCATATCCCGCACTTCAGGGGCTGAGCTGGGAAGACACCCTCCGTGCAGTGATCCGCGCCTACCGTGACGCGTTCGCCCGGCATCCCAGGCTGGCCCCGCTGATGGTCCTGCAGACGGTGCAGGACGTCAAGGTCATCGGCCTGTATGAGGATCTGGCCCTGGCGCTGGAGGGCGCTGGCTTTCAGGGCAAGGATGTCGTCTCGGCCATCACGACCATCGACAGCTTCGCCCTCGGTGCGGCCCTTGATCTGGCTGCGCCCGATGTCGTGTGGGCGCCGTCGGGCGAGGGATTTCCGGCGCTCACACGCGCGCTCGAACATGCCGGACCACCCCGGCAGCGGGGAGAAGACGCCTTTAATTTCGGGCTCGAAGTGATCATCGCGGGACTGCGCGCCCAGCTGTAGGGGGCGTCGCCACGGACAGACGGCTGAACACCAGAGGTCGGCGGCGGGAGGTGACTCCCGCCGCCGTCCTCTGGCGTTGCTAATTGCCGGCGATAGTTGCCCATAGCTTCGATACCGGAGTTCACCCGACCGTCAACCCCGGCCGGCCATGGGCCGAGGAATTCCTCCTTATCTGGAGATTGCGACACGGGCCGGTGAGACGGCAGCTACTTGGCTCCGTTATGAAGCCGAGTGTCTCGTCAGGCCTGTGCCCGGCCATGTCTTAGGGGAACACAGAGAAGGTGGCCACCAGTGCTTCCTTGAAGTGAATTCGTTCCGTTGTTGGGCCGCACATTAGAAAGTCGAGGGGTTCCGGACTCTCTCCGCTGTCAATCCATGCGGCTCCGTCAAGGAGTGCCAGGGCGACGGCGTTCACGTCGGGGATGAACGGTCCGTCATGGCGTTCCACGGAGACAGCTCCGGTGCAGTGGGCACGCTTTGTGATGAGGTTAATGGCGGAAGTTGGTCCAGAGGACAATCTGACTGTCGTGGCCGCGTCTCCCGGGAAGGCTTCCGGCCGGCCGTAGGTGGCAGTGCGGCATGTCCCGCCGATGTCCATGGTGAGGGTGCTGGCGGTTGCGAGGAGAAAATGCCGGTCGGTGCCGGGAAAGGTTGAGAAGGCTGCGTCTTCGCCGATGTCGGCCACGCTGATTCTCCATGAGAAGTTGTCCGGACCGGCACCACCCGGGAAGACTGCGACTTCCCTGGTGGTGCCTGCCCTGTTCTTCCAGGGGATCCTGGGCAGGTGGCCGGTGCGGACGATGGCGGGTGAGGGCAATTGAAGCCGCGGCCGTTCCTGCGACGCCTTAGGCACGGCTCGGGGAGCCGAGTTCCACCGGTTCTTCGTCGCTGAGGTACGCGGCCTCTGAGTGTGCGGCGAAGTCGATGCCGCGCAGTTCATCGGCCTCATGGACGCGCAGGCCCATGGTGACGTTGAGGAGCTTGGCGATGACCCACGTCACGACGAAGGAATAGGCGAGCACGGCCAGGGTGGCGACGGTCTGGATCCCGAGGAGTTGGAAGCCTCCGCCGTAGAACAGCCCGTTGACCTTGTTGGGGGCGGCGTCCGTGGCGAAGAAGCCGATCAGGAGGGTGCCGAGGATGCCGCCGACCAGGTGGACTCCGACGACGTCGAGTGAATCGTCGAAGCCCATGCGAAACTTCAGTTCGATGGCCAGGGAGCAGATGGCGCCGGCGATCACACCGATGGCCAGGGCGCCGAGGGGGCTGACGGCGCCGCACGCGGGAGTGATGGCGACGAGGGCCGAGATCAGGCCGGAGGCGGCGCCCATGCTGCTGGCACTGCCGAGCCTGATGCGTTCCACCAGGGCCCATGCCAGGAGGCCGGCGCAAGCGGCGACGGCAGTGTTCAGGAACACCACGGATGCGGACTGCCCGGCGGTGAGCGCCGATCCTGCGTTGAAGCCGAACCAGCCGGCCCACAGGAGACCTGCGCCGACCAGTACCAGCGGCCGGCTGTGCGGTTTGGTGTGTTCGCTCTTGGGCCAGCCGGCGCTGCGTCCCAGGACCAGGGCGAGGGCGAGGGCCGCGATTCCGGCGTTCATGTGAACGGCCGTTCCACCGGCGAAGTCGACGGCCTTGAGGCTGTTGACGATCCAGCCGCCGGTCACTGAGCCGTCGGCCGAACTGAATGCGAATACCCAGTGGGCGACAGGGAAGTAGACCAGGGTGGCCCAGAGGGCGGCGAAGGTCATCCATGCGCCGAATTTCATGCGTCCGGCGGCTGCTCCGGCGATGATGGCGGTGGTGATGCCGGCAAAGAACAGCTGGAATGCGGCGAACAGTGCTGCGGGTATGGGCGCGTTCGGGTCCTCGGCCAGTAATTGCTCCATGCCGAAGTACTCGGTGACGTCCCCCAGGAGTCCGGCACCGCCGATGGAATTGCCGAAGACCATGGAGTAGCCGAACACCGCCCACAGGACCGCGACGATGCTCATGCCTCCGAAGCACATCATCATCATGTTCAGGATTCTGCGGGAGCCGACCATGCCGCCGTAGAACAGGGCAAGGCCGGGGATCATGATGCACAGCAGTGCACTCGCGGCGAGGATCCAGGCGACGTCTCCAGAATTCATGGAACTCCAATCAAGAAGGGGTGGAAGTCAATATCCGCCGGAAACGGAGGCGCTCAAAGTAACCGTGGGATGAAACCATGATTCATGCCAGTGAACGATGGCGGGTTTCATGCGCGTTAAATATCTGTTGCGTTCGCCGCCCGATCGTGACACGTGGATTTAACGCTCGGGGAGCACGCCTGTAACATCACTTTGACTACTGTGGTTCAACAACGTTTCCCCGTAGGTAACACCAATTGAACAGGACAGTTCCGATGACCAGTGTCGCAACCCCTGAAGTACCAACCGAGCAATCGGTGCCGGTCGAGGCCGGACAGATTTCCCTTGCGGACATCGCGCAAGCCCATGACGTGCGGTTCCTGTTGGCGACGTTCGTGGATATGACCGGCAAACCGTGCGCGAAGCTGGTTCCGGTCGAAGCCGCGGACGAGCTCGAAGCCGGTGCCATGGGCTTTGCCGGCTACGCGGCGGGGCTGATCGGGCAGAAGCCGCAGGATTCGGACCTCATCGCGGTACCTGACCTCACATCCTTCACGCCGGTGCCGTTCATCAAGGAGGGCCTGGCGATCATCCACTGCGATCCGCACGTGGACGGCACGCCCTGGCCCTTCGCCCCGAGGGTCATCCTGAAGAACACACTCGCCCGGCTGGCCGAGCAGGGCATGCAGGCTAAAGTGGGCGCCGAGGTGGAGTACTTCCTGGTCAACAAGAACCCGGATGGCTCTCTGAGCACCGCCGATGCGAGGGACGATTCACCCCACCCCTGTTACGACGCCCGCGGCGTCACCCGCATGTACGATCACCTCACCTCCATCTCTGAGGCGATGAACGGGCTGGGCTGGGGCAACTACGCCAATGACCACGAGGACGCCGCCGGGCAGTTCGAGCAGAACTTCAACTACGCCGACGCCCTCACCACGGCCGACCGGGTGGTCACCCTGCGCTACATACTGAACATTCTCGCCGAACAGCGCGGCATGACCGCCACGTTCATGCCCAAGCCCTTCACGGACCGGACCGGCACGGGCCTGCATTTCCACCTGTCGCTGTGGTCCGGCGCCGAGGCGCTGTTCCCCGGGGACGACGGCGAACGCGGCCTGGGGCTCTCGGAGCTCGCTTATTCGTTCATCGGCGGAATCCTGAACCACGCCCCGGCCCTCCAGGCGTTCCTCGCTCCCACCGTCAACTCCTATAAGCGCTCGGGGGCGACCACGAGCTCCTCCGGCGCCACGTGGTCCCCGCGGAGGGCTTCCTTCGGCGGCAACGACCGCACACACATGATCCGCGTCCCGGACGACAAACGGATCGAACTCCGGTCAGGGGACGGCTCCGCCAACCCCTACCTCGCCATCGCCACGGCGGTCGAGGCCGGGCTGGACGGCGTCGCCAGCGGAACCGATCCCGGATCCCCGTCCGGCCCGGGGGAAGCCCGGGCCGAGGCCCATTTCCTGCCCGCGACGCTCCTGCACGCCGTCGAGGCCCTGCGCCGCGACCCGGTGATCCTCGCCAGCCTCAGCGGCGACGAGCAGATCGGTAAGTACTACGCCGATGCCAAGGAAGAGGAATTCCTGAGCTGGCACAACCAGGTCAGCGACTGGGAAATCCGCACCTACCTGACTTCAATCTGACCAAACCACCAAGTAAAGGACACACAATGTGTGGAATCGCCGCGCTGCAGCTGCGCAACCCTTCGCTGCATCCCCAGATGGGCAGCCTCCTGTCCTCCATGATGTGCCAGATCGTGGACCGGGGACCGGACTCCGCCGGCCTGGCCGTCTACGACACCCCCGGCCTCGTCGCCCAGGGCACCTCCACGCTTAGCCTCCTGGGCAAAGACCAGGGCGTGCCCCTCGATGCCATCACCGCGGCGCTGGAAACCCTGCTGCCCGCTTCCGCCGCCATCGCCGTCAGGGTGGTGGGGGACACCACCCTGGTGAGCGCCGGCGTCGAGACCGAGCTGCTGGTCAAGGCCGTCAGCGAAACCCTCCCGGGCTCCACCATCATCGGCCGCGGCGAGCACGTCGCCGTCATGAAGAGCGTAGGCCACCCGATGGACATCGCCGCCGAGCACGGCTTGGAGGCCATGGCCGGAAGCCAGGGCCTGTCCCACACCCGCATGGCCACCGAATCCGCTGTGACCGCCGGCGGTTCCCACCCCTTCTCCGTCGCAGACGACCTCTGCCTGGTCCACAACGGATCGTTCTCCAACCACGCCACCATCGGCCGGGACCTGCTGCGTGAAGGCGTGGTCTTCGACTCCGACAACGACACCGAGGTCGGCGCCCGCTACATCGCCTCCCGCCTGCAGCAGGGCGACGACCTGGAAACCGCACTGATCAACCTGGGCAAGGTCTTCGACGGCTTCTACACCCTCGTTGTCACCACCGCCGACAGCATGGCCGTGGTCCGGGACCCCATCGCCTGCAAGCCCGCCATCATCGCCGAAACAGACGACTACGTGGCCATGGCCTCCGAATACCGTGCCCTGGCAGCCCTGCCCGGCATCGAAACAGCCCGCATCTTTGAACCGGAACCCGGAAAGGTCTACACATGGTCACTCTGATCGAAGCCCCAGCACATGAACACACCGCCCGCAAGGAAGACGCAGCCAACAGCGCCATCGCTGTTGACCTTGCCGACAGCCCGGTCCGGGACTTGAACCAGGCCCTTCACCACGCCACCGACGGCCAGGCCTGGACCGTCACCAACCCGGGCGGAAAGCACAGCCTTGCCGTCGGAATCAACGCCGACGTCAGCGTCACCGTTGAAGGCCATGCCGGTTACTACGCGGCCGGCATGCACCAAAAGGGCCAGGTCACCATCACAGGCAATGCCGGCGTGGGCCTCGCGGAAAACATCATGTCCGGCAGAGTCCAGGTAAAGGGCGATGCGTCCCAGTCGGCCGCGGCCACCGGCCACGGCGGACTTGTGGTCATCGACGGCAACGCCGGCGCCCGCTGCGGGATCTCCATGAAAGGCGTGGACATCGTGGTCGGCGGCAACATCGGCCACATGTCAGCCTTCATGGCCCAGGCCGGCCGGCTCGTGGTCTGCGGGGACGCAGGGGACGCACTCGGCGACTCGATCTACGAAGCCCGGATCTACGTCAAGGGGTCCGTTGCGTCCCTCGGGGCGGACTGCATTGAAAAGCCGATGAAGGCTGAGCACCTTGAGGAACTCGAAGGGCTGCTCGCCGCGGCGGGCCGCAGCGAGGACCCGGCGGACTTCAAACGCTACGGATCGGCCCGGAACCTTTACCACTTCAGCGTCCACAACTCGACGTCGTACTAGCAAGGACACTCCCATGACCATCACCTCACTGCCCCAGGAATCCCCGGCTGTTCTTCCCGCGCACCACACTGAAGAGCTCGGCCTGCGCGAGTCAGCAACCTTCGACCGTGCGACCATCGCAGACATCCAGCGGGCCGCCGCCACCGGCGTCTATGACATCCGCGGCTGGGGCGCCAAGCGCAAGGTCCCGCACTTCGATGACCTGCTGTTCCTCGGCGCCTCCATGTCCCGCTACCCGCTCGAGGGCTACCGCGAAAAATGCGACACCGACGTCATCCTCGGCGACCGCCACGCGAGCCGGCCGCTGCACCTGCAGACGCCGGTGACCATCGCTGGCATGAGCTTCGGCGCCCTGTCCGCCAACGCCAAAGAGGCACTGGGCCGCGGGGCCAGCGAGGTAGGAACCTCCACCACCACCGGTGACGGCGGCATGACCCCCGAGGAGCGCGGCCAGTCCAAGCACCTGGTCTACCAGTACCTGCCCTCCCGCTACGGCATGAACCCGGATGACCTGCGCAAGGCCGACGCGATCGAAATCGTGCTCGGCCAGGGCGCCAAGCCCGGCGGCGGCGGCATGCTGCTGGGCCAGAAAATCACCGAACGCGTCGCAGGGATGCGCACCCTGCCAGTCGGGATCGACCAGCGCTCCGCCAGCCGCCACCCGGACTGGACCGGCCCGGACGACCTGGAAATCAAGATCGGTGAACTGCGCGAAATCACCGACTGGAAGACCCCCATCTACGTCAAGATCGGCGCCTCCCGCCCCTACTACGACACCGCCCTGGCCGTAAAGGCCGGAGCCGACGTCGTGGTCGTCGACGGCATGCAGGGCGGCACCGCAGCAACCCAGCAGGTCTTTATCGAAAACGTCGGCATCCCCACCCTGGCCGCCATCCCGCAGGCCGTCCAGGCCCTCCAGGAACTGGGCCTGCACCGGAAAGTCCAGCTCATCGTCTCCGGCGGCATCCGCACCGGCGCCGACGTCGCCAAGGCCATGGCCCTGGGTGCCGACGCCGTCGCCATCGGCACCGCGGCGCTGATCGCATTGGGTGACAACGATCCCCGCTACGCCGCCGAATACGCCGCGCTCGGCTCGGCCGCGGGCTTCTACGATGACTTCCAGGAGGGCCGCGACCCCGCCGGCATCACCACCCAGGACCCCGAACTGTCCTCGCGCCTGGATCCGGTCGCGGGTGGACGCCGCCTGGCCAACTACCTCCGCGTCCTGACCATGGAGGCCCAGACCATCGCCCGCGCCTGCGGCAAGTCCCACCTGCACAACCTCGAACCCGAAGACCTCGTGGCCCTCACCATCGAAGCCTCCGCCATGGCCCGGGTTCCGCTGGCCGGCACCTGCTGGATCCCCGGAGCGAAGTCATGACCCAATCAGCCGAATATGTTGTGGTCGGCGCCGGGCTGGTTGGCGCCGCCACCGCCTGGCAGTTGGCCCTGCGCGGCCACGACGTGACCATCCTGGAACGCACCGTGCCGGCGAGCCATGATGGCAGCTCCCACGGGTCCGCCCGGATCTTCCGCTATGCCTACCCGGACGACTTCTACACCCGGGCCGTGATCGAGTCCAAGGTCCTGTGGGATGAACTCGACCGGGCCAGCGGGCTTGAACTGATCACGCCCTTCGGCGCGGTGGACTACGGACCCGAACGGCGGCCGGAGCACCTGGCCCGGGTCCTCGACGGCGCCGGCGTGGAGCACGAACTCCTCAGCGCAGCCGACGCCAGGTCCCGCTGGCCGCAGTTCTCCTTTGACACCTCCGTACTCTGGCACCCCGGTGCCGGAGTCATCGACGCCGAACGCTCCGTCAACGCGATGATCGACCAGGCTGTGAAACACGGTGCCACGCTGCTGACCGGCTGGGACGTTGCCAGCGTGGACAAGCGGGAATCCGGCTACCGCGTGAGTTCCGTGGCAGGGGAGGAGATCGACGCCGGAAACGTCATCGTCAGCGCCGGCGGCTGGCTCCCGGGGCTGCTGGGACGGCTCGGGCTTCCCGACGGGTTCCTCGCGGGACTGCCCGAGATCACCGTCCGGCAGGAGCAGGCCTACCACTTCCGCTACCGGAACGACGAGCCGTGGCCCACCTTCATCCACAAGAGCGCGGCCATCCAGACATACGGCCTGCCCGGAGGGCGGGACGCCGGTTTCGCCGGGCAGAAGGTCGCCGAATACAACGGCGGAAAGTTCATCCCCTCCGCCGCCGCCCAAACCGGCACCGTGGACCCGGACAACCGGCGCCGTGTGGTGGACTACGTGCAGAAGTACCTCCCCGGACTTGACCCTGAGCCGTACGCCGAGACCACGTGCCTGTTCACCAACACCCCGACCGAGGACTTCCTCATCGACCGGGCCGACGGCCTGACCATCCTCTCCCCGTGCTCGGGGCACGGCGCGAAGTTCGCGCCCCTGATCGGGCAATGGGCCGCCGACCTCGCCACCGGAACCGGCGACATCCCTGCCCGGTTCCGCCCGGCAACCGCCCGGGTCAGCGCCAACTAACCGGTCAGCACCAACTGTTCCGGCACGAAAAGCACCTACAGAAACGGACAAGCCAGTGATCTCCCCAGCGACCAAACCGGCAACCGACACCGTCTCCGGCCTCATGCGGGACATCTCGGGCATCGGGACTGACGCCTTCCGCGGCGGATACTCACGCCCGGTATTCTCGAACGCCGAAACCGAATTACGAAGCTGGTTCATCGAGCAGGCCGGCAGGCGCGGACTGGACGTCACCACCGACACCAACGGCATCATCTGGGCCTGGTGGGACACCGCCGCCGGCATACGCAGAGACGCCGTCGTCACGGGAAGCCACCTCGACTCCGTCCCCGGCGGAGGTGAATTCGACGGCCCCCTGGGTGTTGCTTCCGCTCTGGTGGCCGTCGATATCCTCAAACAACAGGGCATCCGACCCCGCAGGCCCCTGGCCATCGCGGTCTTCCCCGAAGAGGAAGGCTCCCGCTTTGGCGTCGCGTGCCTGGGTTCGCGCCTGCTCACCGGCGCCTTGGACCCCGACAAAGCACGCAACCTTAAGGACGCAGACGGCAACACCTACGCCGACGTGGCCGCGGCCAACGGACAGGACCCCCGGTTCATCGGCGCCGACCGCAGGACCCTCCAACAGTTGGGCGTGTTCGTTGAACTGCACGTCGAGCAGGGCAGGGGCCTGATTGATCTGGACCGGCCGGTAGCCATCGGATCCTCCATCCTGGGCCACGGCCGGTGGAAGCTCTCAGTGCACGGGCAGGGAAACCACGCCGGAACCACCCTCATGAACGACCGGAAAGACCCGATGATCGCCGCGGCCAAGATCATGATCGGCATCCGCGATACGGCCAGCAAGTACCGGGACGCACGCGCCACTGTCGGTCGGCTGCAGCCCGTCCCTGGCGGCACCAACGTCATCGCCTCCCGGGTCGATATGTGGATTGATCTCCGGCACCCGCGGGACGAAGTCACCGCAGCCCTGGTCGAATCCATCCACCTCAACGCCCAGGTCATCGCCGCCGAAGAAGGTTGCACCGTCAGCTTCGGCACCGAATCACTGAGCCCCACCGTGCACTTCGACACCGGCCTGCGCGACCGGCTGCAGACGCTGCTACCCGGCACGCCCGTCCTGGACACCGGCGCCGGCCACGACGCCGGAGTGCTCGCCGGTCACATCCCCACCGCCATGTTATTCGTACGGAACCCGACCGGGATCTCGCATTCGCCGGAGGAACTCGTGGAGAACCACGATGCCGAGGCCGGTGCCGGCGCCCTGGCAGACGTTCTCGCGGGCCTGCTGGGAGAGGCCCGAGTGATCGGATAGAAGCCGTGGCTGAAGCCTATGATGGCTGGGTGACCAATCAGACGGGCGGAGAAACGGACGTTCCGGTAGAGGCAGCGGCAGAGGATGTGGCGGGCAAACTGGAACGCATCATTGCCGGGCAGCTCCGACGATACCGGACAGCCCACGGGCTGTCGGCCGCCGAACTCGCAGCCCGGACGGGGCTGTCCAAAGCGATGATCTCCAAGATCGAGTCGGCCAGCACCTCGTGTTCGCTGACCACACTGCAGCGCCTGGCCGACGGCTTAAAGATCCCCGTGACGGCCCTGTTCCGGGGCGCGGACACCGACCGCGATGCCACCTTCACCAAGAACGGCCAGGGCAGCCTGACCGTCCGCAGCGGAACACAACACGGCCACGAATACCGGGTCCTCGGCACACTGAAAGGGCGTACGGATGCCCTCGAACCGACACTCGTCACGCTGACCAACGCCTCCGACGTCTTCCCGCTGTTCCAGCACCCCGGAACGGAATTCATCTACATGCTCTCCGGGAGAATGATCTACGGCCACGGCGCCTACGAATACACCATGGAGGCCGGCGACTCGCTGCTTCTCGACGGCGAAGGACCTCACGGCCCGTTAGAACTGCTGGACCTGCCGATCAGATTCCTGGCGATATCAGCCAGATAGTGGCGCACGGTGCTCGTACCCTTCTGTGCACTGCAGGCTGGAGACGGTCCTGTCATCCAGGAACCGACGCCTAGCCTGCAGTGCAGGGGGAGCCATCGTCGTGGCTCAGCCACCATTTGACATCAGCGTGCCGCTGTAGCGGTCTGCTCCTGGAAGGCCGGCATGACGTGTTCGATGAAGAGCTCGAGCGAGCGTTTCTTCTCCTCATGGGTGAGGCTGTTGTCGGACCAGAGGCTGAACTCGTCGACCCCGAGTGCCTCATAGTGGCGGATCCGCTCGATGATCTCGTCAGGCGTTCCGATCATGGCTGTCTTGTGGAGGGACTCGGGCGTGAACTCCGGGCGGTCGGCGAACTTCTCTGCAGGGCTGGGCTCAAGGAAACCGTTCTTCGGAGTGGTCTTGTTTCCGAACCACGCATCAAACGTCCGGTAGAACTTCTGGATTCCCTCGGCCGGACGCCGCCATCCCTCAGGTTCGTCTGCGGGGTGAACGTGCGTGTGGCGGAGCACCATGAGGTCCGGGCGCGAGACGCCGGGGTTGTTCTCTACAGCGGTGTCGAATTTGCGGGCGAGGTCTTCGACTTCCTCGTCGCCCTTCATAAGCGGCGTCACCATCACGTTGCAGCCGTTAGCGACGGCGAACTCGTGCGAGGAGATGTCACGGGCGGCGATCCACATGGGTGGGGTCGGCTTCTGCACAGGCTTCGGGACGCTGGTCGAGGTCGGAAACTGCCAGACCTCGCCGTCGTGTGCATAGTCACCCTCCCAGAGCGCGCGCACGGCGGGTACCATCTCGCGCAGGTGCTTGCCGCCGTCGACGGCGGACATGCCGCCCATGAGACGGTCGAACTCGAACTGGTAGGCGCCACGTGCCAGTCCGACTTCCATCCGGCCGTTGCTGATGACGTCCAGGAGCGCCGTTTCGCCGGCTACCCGGAGTGGGTTCCAGAAGGGTGCAATGATCGTTCCGGCGCCCAGCCGGATGCGCGACGTGCGCGCCGCCAGGTATGCGAGCTGGGGCATGGGGCTCGGCGAGATGGTGTACTCCATTGAATGGTGTTCACCAATCCAGATGGTGCTGAAGCCTCCGGCTTCCGCGATGAGGGTGAGTTCCGTCAGGTTCTCGAAGCATTCTTGGTGTGAGACGGTTTCGTCCCAGCGCTCCATGTGGGCGAAGAGGGAAAAGCGCATTAGTGACTCCTTCGTTCTGCGGCGACGTTCGCCGCCACTGCCTGGATGGGTGCCGCTTGCTGGGCTTCTGCGTTGCGTTCGGCGATGGTTTGGTTACCGCGGGACCAGTGTTCGTGCTCGATTTCACGGACTATGACGGTGGTGTTTTCGGGTGCCGCGCCCACTGAGCGTTCGGCGGCACGGTGAAGCTCGCTGATGAGCGAGCGGAGCTGCTCGGGGGTCCGGCCCCGGGCGATGGAGACTTCGATAAGAGGCATTGCGGCTCCTTAAGCTGCGGGGGAGGAAGGGGGCGGATACGGGCCCCTCACAGGTGCTGACCCGGACTGTGCCGGCCGGCTAACGAGGGGCACGGTTTCAGCTCCTCATGACGAAGGGATCGGCAAGGGGGGATTCGTCCGTGTTGATCCAGACGCTCTTGAGTCTGGTGTATTCCCGGATGCTCTCCGTGCCGTGTTCGACACCGACCCCGCTGGTCTTGAAGCCTTCCCGGGGTGATTGGGGAGACATGGTGCGGTAGGTGTTGACCCAGACGGTGCCGGCTTCGAGCCTGCTTGCCATCCGGTGGGCCCGGGCGAGGTTGGTGGTCCAGATTCCGGCGGCCAGTCCGTAGCTGGTGTCGTTTGCCAGGCGGAGTACTTCTTCCTCGGTTTCAAAGGGCATGATCGCAGCGACTGGGCCGAAGATCTCCTCCCTGACCACGCGCATGGAATTGTCGACGTCGGTGAGCACCGTGGGTTCGAAGAAGTAGCCGCTGAGGCCGGTATCGGGCCGGCCGCCACCGGTCAGAACGGTGGCACCTTCGGAAATGCCGAGGTCCACGTAACTGGCGACCTTGTCCCGCTGGTCTTGGAAGGCCAGCGGCCCGAGTTCGGTGGCGTCCAACAGCGGGTCACCGATGACGATGCTGCGGGCACGGTTGGCGACCCGCTCAAGAAGCTCGTCGTAGACGGACTTGTGGGCGAACACGCGGCTTCCGGCGATGCAGGTCTGGCCGGCCGCTGCGAAGATGCCGGCTACGACCCCCATTGAGGCATTGGCCACGTCGGCGTCGGCAAAGACAATGTTCGGGGACTTGCCGCCCAGTTCCAGCGTCGAGCCGATAAATCGGGACGCGGTTGAGGAGGCGATGCGGGCGCCTGTGGCGGTGCTGCCGGTGAAGGAGATTTTGGCCAGTCGGCGGTCTTCAACCAGTGCGGCTCCGGCTTCTGCGCCGAAGCCGGTGACGACATTGATGACACCGGGCGGGAAGCCGGCTTCGTCGGCCAGCGCGGCCAAGCGCAGAACGGTGGCAGAGGTGTATTCGGACGGTTTGATCACGATGGTATTGCCCGTGGCGAGGGCGGGAGCGAGCTTGCTGGTCGTGAGCGTCAGCGGCGAGTTCCACGGCGTGATGGCCCCCACGACCCCGAGAGGTTCGCGAAGGGTGTAGTTCAGCATGGCCCGGCTGGAGCCCGGGATGGTGTCGCCCTGGATTTTGTCAGCCAGCCCGGCGTAGTAGTAGTAATACTCGGGCATGGCAGCGAGCTGGGCGCGCATTTCCCGCAGGAGCTTGCCGTTGTCTTCGGATTCCATCCGGGCGAGTTCTTCCGCGTGTTCGCCCACCAAGTCCCCCAGGCGCCGGAGCAGATGCCCGCGCCTGGTCTGGCTGAGATCCCGCCACGCTGGGTTTTCGAAGGCAGCCGCCGCGGCCGACACCGCCCGGTCGATGTCGGATTCGTTACCGCGAGCGGCCCGGTAGAGCACGTCCAGGGTGGCCGGGTTGGTGCTTTCGAAGTATTCGCCGGATGACGGCGGAACCCAGTCACCGTTGATGAAGTGCTCGTAGCGGCGATCAGTGGACATGTGAATGCTCCTTGATGAAGGCGGTGAGGGTGTTGGCCAGCTCTTGGGGACGCTCCACCGGCATCATGTGGCGGGCCCCGCGGATGACCGAGTAGGTGCAGCCGGGAATGGCCGCGGCCAGCCTGGCGCTCATGTCCGGCGTCGACCCCGGGTCCAGCTCACCGGTCACGGCATGGGACGGAACGGTGATCCGGGGGAGCTCCGGCGCGATCTCCGCGTCTGCGGTCGCGAAGACGCGGTAGCAGGCGAGGAAGGATTGCGGGTCGTTGCGAAGCAGCACTTCCCGCGTCGCCTCGACTAGTTGCGCCGGAACAGGGGACCCCTCCGGGTACCACCGGCGGATGGATGCTTCCACCGTTGCGGGGAAGTCAGATTCCGCCGCGTCCAGCCGCACCATCACCGCGGCGTGCTCTTCAGCTGTACGGGCGCACACTGATCCGACGGAAACCAGGCTGGCCACGAGCTCGGGCCGGAACCTGGCCAGATGCTGCGCGACGAGGGCGCCGAGAGAGAACCCCACCACATGGGTGTCCGGTTCGAGGCGCTGTGCGACGTCCGCGGTGAGTGCGGCCAGAGTTAAACCCACGGGCGCCGCTTCCTCGCGGCGTCCGTGCCCCAGGAGCTCGAGGATCTGAACGTCGTATTCGGGTTCGAGGAATTCACGCAAGGGCCCCCACATCGACCCGTCGAGGCCGACGCCGTGGATCAGCGCTACGCGGACGCGGCTCACGGGTGCCTCTCCTACTTCGTTTCGGTGGCGAACGCGGCGAGGCGCTGCTGCGGGCGTCCTTGGGCTGCGGCGGCGAGGGCGATCACGATCTCATCGGCATGAGGCGCGTCGTTGATCCGGACCTCGATGCTCTGGTGGTGGGAACGGATGGTCGCGTCGGTGATGTGCTTGAGCGGAATGTCGAACACGACGCCGGCGGGGCCGCGCTTTTCCACGGCCGGCAGGAGGGTGGTGGCATTGGCGGCGTCACGGAAGTGATTTCCAAAGGCAAGGGTGTGGATGAGCCCGGAACCGTGCTCGATTTCACCGTTCAGGCCCACGATGGCGGCTTTGCCGTACGCTTCGGCGGGGGCGCCTAGGGCTTCGAGCACTCGGGGTGCGAGCAGTGCGCCGATGTCGGAGGCGTTCCCGTCGATCCCGGCAGAGAGATCCTCGACGAACCCCTGTCCGGCCCACGGGTTCTTGACGATGGCGGCCACGACGGCGACGCGCGCGGTGGGCGTGACCTCCCGCCCGCCTTCGGTGAGGATGTCTTCGGTCAGGGTGACGATTTTGCGGATGCTCATGAAATTAGTTCTCCTAGGGTGTCTGCTTTGACGATGGGATCGGTGAGCCGGTCCCCGATGCGTGAATGGGGGCGGGGTCCGGTGGAAGCGCCGAGTACGACGACGATCTCTCCGGGCCGCGGGGCATCACTGACCCGGGTGGTGATCGTCTGGTAGTGGGTGCGGGTGGCGGCGGCGTTCTTGTGCCACAGGGGCACAACCAGTGAGGCGCCGGCATCTGCCCGGTCATCAGCGAAGCAGATGATGGATTCGCCCTCAAAGTACTCCCGGACGAGGTTTCCAAAGAACGGCGTGTGAATCAGTGCGGCACCGTGTTCAATCTCGCCGCCGGTGCCCACGATTGCCGCTTTGCCGAAGGCCTGGATTGCGTCTACACCGCCGAGCTCCTTGGCGAGCACGTCGGTGAGTTTGCGCGCAAGCACCGGGGCGAGCCGGATTACTTCCTCGTTCAGGTCGTCGGTGGCTTTTCCGCCCAGCCAGGGGTTGGCGACCACGGCCGCTGCGGTGGCGCGGACCGCCGGGACGGCGGGGGAGAGGCCGTTTTCGAGCAGTATCTCTTCGCTGTAATAGACAATCTTGCGGATGCCCAAGCCCTGGTCGTTCATCATTTGGTCCCGTCCAGTGCGGGCTGGTTGGTGCACCGGGGCATAAGCTGCCGGGAGAACGCCCGCCGGCTGTTCAGGGACTTATCATGGGCCAGGCTGGGATGGGCGTTCAGGAGCATCATGTGCTCTCGTTCGACGTCCCGCTGCGGCTCTTCAATAATGCAAAAGCGCACGGCTTCCTCTCATTTTGGTGGGTTCATTTCCGGCGGTCCGTCGCCGTGTCGGTCATCAGCGCCTCACGGGATGAAGCATGGACGTGGTTCCTCATGGCGGTTTCGGCGCCGAACGGGTCTTTGTGTTCGATCATTTCGAGGACGGCGCGGTGCTCGCGGGTGGAGGCCGCGATCCTCCCCGGGTGTTCGATGGTGCGCAAGACCAGCCGCTGGTAGGCCAGCTGATTCATGAGCCGCTCATAGTGCTCCGCAAGTTTGAGATTGTCCGAGCCCCGGATGATGGTCCAGTGAAACTCATGCACCAGCCGGGCGTAGGCCTCGCTGTCATTCGTGAGTACCGCAGCCTCGGATTCCTCGAGGTTCTGGCGGAGCGCAGCCAGTTCCGGTGTCTCGCCGCGCCGGGCGAGCAGTGATGCGGCGAGTCCCTCGAGAGACTCCTTGAGCTGGAACAGCTCGATGATCTCCCTGCGGGTCGGCTCGCGGACAAAGGTTCCCACTTTCGGACGTATCTCCACCAGCCCCTCATTCTGAAGCTGCTTGAGGGCCTCCCGTACCGGAGTACGGCTGACGTCGAATTCCTGGGCAAGGAAAGCCTCAGGCAGCACTGCGCCGGGCGGGAAGTCGCCGCCCAGTACGAGGCCCCGGATCTTTTCGAGAAGGCCCGTCGGCTCGGCCGCTTCAACAGTGAGCACCATTTCTTCTTGCATACATGCCAGCCTATGTTGCATGCAAGAAGGACGTCAAGGGTCAAGGGCGGTATTTCCAATAACCTTAGAATTCCGGCAATTTAGACGTCTTTTCAGGTTTCTGTTGACGGACTCATGTGACCTGCCTTACGGTCATTGGTATGCAACAGACACTTGAACCGCTAATCACGTCAGCCTGGCTCGCTGCTTGGGACAAGGGTGACCTCGATGCTCTGGACGGCCTCGTAGCGGCCGGCTACACGCGCACCAGTAAGGCGACGGGCGCAACTGTCGACATTGCTGGTCTAAAAGCTGAGATCGCCGCGGTCCGGGAAGCCTTCCCGGACCTGCGCACGACGATCGACAACATCGTCCAAGGTGCGGAAACGGTGGCCGTCTTCTGGACGTCCACGGGCACGCACACCCACGAATACCTCGGCGTTCCGCCCACGGGCCTTACCGTTCAGACCAGGGGCTCGAACATCCTGGTTCTCAAGGACGGGAAGATCACGAAAGAAACCGTGACATGGGACGGGAGTGAGCTGCTGGCCGGCCTCGGGATTCGCCCCCTGCGCGGTATAGCCGCGCCTGAGGTTGGAGCCGCCGGTGACGTCCCGGAGCTTGACGCAGACTTGATGAAGGCGTTCAACCGCCAGTTCATCACCGGCGTCACCGTGGTCACCACCAAAGAAGGCGAAACCCCCAAGGGGCTGGCGGCGAACTCGTACTGCTCAGTCTCTGTCGAGCCGCCCCTGGTGCTGATCTGTGTCCAGAAGACGTCCAGCACCTACCCGGCGCTCTTCTCGTCGAGCCACCTCGGCATCAACATCCTGGGAACGGGGCAGCTTGACACTGTGCGTGTCTTCGCTTCCAAGGCACCGGAGAAGTTTGCAGAGCTCGAGTGGCACGAGGGACCGAACGGCAGCCCGCTTCTGGACGGCTCGCCCGCATCCCTCGAAGCGGAAATTCAGGAACGATTCCAAGCCAAGACCCACACAGTCTTTATCTGCCGGGTCCGGCATGCCGAGATCGACAACACAGCGCCGATGGTCTACAAGGCCGGGCGGTTCTATGACGGCGCGGACCTCGCTGAACTCTAAGTGCCGGCGCGGCTGACCAACCTCGGAAAGGAAACCAGCCGCGCCGACCCAATCTGCTCGTAAGCAGCGCACCAAGGTGCGCATTCAACTATAGGACCAAAAATGAGCCCAGACATCATGCGTGCTGTCGAAGACAGCGTCGCCGAAGACCGCGGGTACCGCAACAGTCTCACAAAAATTGAGCCCTACGGCATCGAACACATCCCCGACGTGGAACGCCACGGCAAGCCCCGCTCGCAGTTCTTCCTCTGGTTCGCGGCAGGCATGAACTTCCCCATCGTCGTCCTCGGCTTCAGTGCGGCCTACTTCGGCCTGCCCTTCTGGGCCGCCGTCCTGGCGATCGTCCTCGCCGGCGTGACGTCCTCGGCGGGAATGGGATACCTGTCGGCCATGGGTGTCCGGCTGGGCGTCCCGCAGCAGATGCAGGGCCGGGGACCTCTCGGATTCATCGGCAACCTGTTCCCGGTGGCATACGTGAATGTCTTCGCAGGCATCGGCTGGGCCGCCGTGACCGTGATCCTCGGCGGCAAGGCCATCTCACTGCTGACCGATGTGCCGTTCTGGCTTTCTGCCCTCATTCTCATGGGGATCCAGCTTGGCGTGGCCGTCGTCGGATACAACCTGATCCACTTCCTCCAGCGCATCCTCTCCTTCGTCCTGGTCATCGGCTTCGCTTTCATCACCATCGTTGCGGCGGCCAACGGCCGTGTCGTGAACGTCGTCAACGAATCTGCCCCGGGCTTTGACGGGATCGGCGGCTGGATCATCTTCTTCGGATGGTTCTTCTCTTTCATCGTCGCCTGGATGCCATTCGCCTCCGATTACTCCCGATACCTCCCCAACACGGCCGGTAACAGGCGCGGTGCCAGCTGGGCGACCATGCTGGGAAACTTCATCACCCTGGTCTGGATGGGAGTCCTCGGGACCGTCCTCGGATCCACTACCAGCGCTTCCGACAGCATCGGCGCCCTTAAGGAACTCATGGGCCCCTGGGCCGCGGTCGGACTTGGCGTCGTCGCACTGTCTTCCTTTACCCAAAACTTTCTCAACGTCTACGGCGGCGCGATCTCGATCCAGACCATGGGCGTGCCGGTAAAACGCCACACGGCAGTTGTGGTCATCTGTGTCGCCTCATACCTCGTGGCGCTGTGGGGCCAGGAAGGATTCAACGCAGGTTTCACCGCCTTCCTGAATCTGACCGCCTACTGCATCGCCCCATACGTAGCTGTCCTCGTGTGCGATTACCTCTTCGGAGGGCGCCGCACCGAACGAGGTCTCCGCGAGCTTTTCGACAAGAGCAGGAAGTTCGAGTGGGGCTTCGTGGCCTGGGCCGCAGGCGTCGTCATCTCATCCCCATTCTGGATGTCCTCGATCTACACCGGACCCATCGCAGCCGCTTTCCCCCAAATCGGAGATCTCTCCTACTATGTCGGAGCCGCCGTCGCGGCCGGCGTGTACTTTGCCACCCACCGGCGTCAGCGCCTCTCGGGACACGAAATGCTCGACCGCAGCATCGCCGGGCAGACCCTTTAGGGCCAGGTGGCCTCCCGCGGATAGCGGGGGGCCACCGATCCGACGCACGGCCGCCGTGAACCGCCGCGGGCAGACGACACAATGCCCTCCGCACCCAACAATCGAGCCGGACGAGGAACACCATGAGTATCCCTACACTGTTACGGGAAAGCGGGGAGGTGCATCCTCCCGCCGAATGCCAGCCCCGTGCGGTAGTGGCTGTCATCGTCGAGCGGCACGGGCGTATTGCCCTCTTCAGGCGAAGCCAGTCCGTCGGACACGACCGCGGACGCTGGCATTGCATCACCGGCTATCTCGAGTCCGGAGCCTCTCCGGAAGAGCAGGCCTTCGTGGAACTCCGCGAGGAAACCGGGCTGACCGAAAATGATCTAACAGATTTCCGGCCAGGGACACCGCTTCTTCTCGTAGACCATAGGGGCGATCCTTGGCTGGTGCATACCTTCACGGCCGTCACCCCGCGACGCCGACTGGCCATCAATGACGAGCATGACGATTTTCGCTGGGCGGCGCCTTCGAAGGTCAGGCGATTCAGCAATCGGGTGGCGTGGCTGGATCAGGTACTCGAGGCGGCCAAGGCGACGCCGACCCTCGGGACAAGCTCATGACAGTGATTCAGGGCGTCGTCGAACACGGCGATGAACGAGGCAGGACGCTCGGCTTTCCCACCGCCAACATCCAGCTCTTCGATGACCAGATCGAGGACGGGGTATGGGCTGCGGTGATCCGGACCGACTCCGGAAAGTCCTGGATCGCGGCAGTTTCCATTGGACGACGGCAGACGTTTTATGCTCAGGCGGGAGACAAACTGCTCGAAGCCCACCTCCTGGACTTCAACGAAGACCTCTACGGGCGGAAGCTGACTGTCACCCTGACCGCCAAGCTGCGGGATCAACACACTTTCGCAAGTATTCACGCGCTGGCGGAGCAACTGCCCCACGACGTCGCAGCAACCCGCGGTTGGGCCCAACAACACTATCCCTGGCTTGTCCCGCCAGGATCACATCCGAGCGAAAGCGGCGCCCGCAGGTGGCCCGAACAGCGACCCCGGACTGTGGTTGCAGCACAATGACCAACGCACAAGGCCTTTGGAAGGAGCCCTAAGTGGCTGAAGGAAACACACTGACCCTCGAGCGTGAGGCGGCGCTGCTCGCTTCCGTGCCTGCCGGCCTGCTGATCGGCGGGCAGTGGCGTGGTGCGTCCGACGGCGGCACGTTCGACGTCCACGACCCCGCCACCGGGGAGGTGCTCGCCACCCTGGCGTCCGCGACGAGCGAGGACGCCCTGGCCGCGCTCGACGCCGCCGACGCGGCCCAGGCTTCCTGGGCCCGGACCGCACCGCGGGAACGGGCCGAAATCCTGCGCCGCGCGTTTGACCTCGTCACCGAGCGGGCCGAGGACTTCGCCCTGCTCATGACC
>NZ_FNJS01000039.1:0-42347 GCF_900104405.1 Arthrobacter sp. ok909
GAAGACACTGACCATGACCACGGCCAGCCAATAGATCCATGGAACGTAGCGGCGGGAAGCGAACTGCAGCACGAGCGAAGCGGCCAGGCCGCACCCACCCATGCCCAACGCCACGGCAGGGTCGAGGTGATGGACCAGGAAGTCCGACGTGGTTTCGCCCATCCCGGTTGTGAGCACCTTGGCGACCCAGAACCAGGCCGTGATTTCAGGAACCTTGACCCCGACCCGGCGTGCGCGAACGCCTCCGGGGGCCGGCACCCCTGCCTCCTGCACCCCGGACGCGGCGCCGATGCGTGAAATGTCCTGCTGTCGGGAATCTGTCATCCCGTGATTGTGCCCCACCGTCCCTACCTTTTCCTGAACATGACACTGCACCATCCGCCCCAACCACGAACGAACGGGGTTCCGAGGGCCAGCGCTGCCACGGCCGCACTGCGGTCAGTCTCTCGCAGCCGGGTTCGGTAAGGTCAGATGATGATCGATTCTGCGGCCGTGCCAGCTCTGGCGTCCATTCACTGGCTCGGCATCCCGATCGCCGCCGCCGGGGCGGTCTTGCTCGCGCTCGGAACACTGTTCCAGCACAAAAGCATCGATGACCAAGGTCCCGCCCCGGGGCGAGCAGCCGGAAGCATGGGCGGAGGACGCCTGCAGGCCCTCCTTCGGAAACCGGTATGGCTGGGCGGGACCGCCATGCTCGCCGCCGCAATACTCCTGCAGCTGACAAGTCTGAGGTTCTCGCCCCTGATCGTCGTGCAGCCGATCGGCGCGGTCGCCCTGGTCGTAACCACCTTAGCCACCGCACGGACGACCCGCAGGTCCCCCGGGCGCCGCGCCCTGACAGCCGTGGCGTTGTGCGTCGCCGGAGTGGGTGCCTTCGTTGCTGTGGCAGCCGTGTCCGCCCAGGACGTCGAGATCAGCGACCGGCACCTCATCACGATCTTGGCCCTCCTCGGCATCGTCCTCGCCGCACTCGGTACGGGTTTCGGTCGTTGGCGCCACCGATGGAGTGCCGTCATCTTTACCAGCGGCGCCGGGATTCTCTTCGGGTTTGTCGCAGCCCTAGCCAAGACCGTCATCGCCCGGCTGTTCCAGGGCGACTTCGAATGGCTGTCCTTGACCTGCCTGGCGGGGCTCGTCATTGCCGCCCTCTCCGGAACGTTCCTGGTCCAGAACGCGCACACCCGCGGCACACCCGAACTCGTCGTCGCAGGGCTAACAGTCATCGATCCCCTCGTGGCCGTCACCATCGGCATCGCCATCCTCGGGGAAGCCGACACCGCCCCTCCAATGGCCTTCGTCGCCTTCGTCCTCGCCGGCGCAACAGCCGTCACCGGCGTCATCCTGCTCGCCACAGTGAAAACCTCCCCGGCCACCACACCGGCCACCACACGGTGACGGCATCGCGTGCAGCAGAACGAGGCCGGGGCTTCACGCAAGGAACGCCCGAGAAGGCCCGGCAGGGAATCCTGGGGTTTCCCCGGTCCGGCCGGGCGCGCAGGCCCCGCAGTGGACGCTTATGGTCCTCCCAACCAGGTGTCGGAGACTGGCGGGGACATATTTGGCGAAACCAGTGCGCGAACAATCCTCCCGCACGGTGGCATCAGACTCCGGCTGCTTGTCGGCGTTCGAGAGGCGCGTCCGCGGCTGAACCCAGTATTCTGGAGTGCGCTACGTCCCCGGATGCGTCTTAAGTAGCCGCAGCCGTACTTGTCTCCGGTGATGGAGCGGCTTTTCTTCCGTGCGTTCCGGCCCTCCACTTTGAATAGGATGCACGCTCCCGACGGCGGCGCTCATGAACAGCGGTGAGCCGGTGGACTGTGCATCCGGACGGCAGGTCCGGGGTCTCCCCCTTGATGCCGGCCGCCCTGAAAGGAATCCTCGTGACCGTGCTGCCGCCAGATCAAGCAAGCGCGTCATTTTTCGCTTCCGGGCCCTTGAAGAAGTTGCGCGCCGCGCCGGTGACGGTGGGCTTTGTCCTGGCGTTCTGGGCTGCGGGAGCATTGTCCTCCTGCCTGATCTCCGGCCCGAGCCCTTCCCTGCGGACCCACGTGGCGGCGACAGCGCACTCCCTGCCGGGAAACTGGTGGGCCGTGCTGACGTGTGCGCTCTGGGCACAAAGCCTCGGCGGGTACATCCTGGGCACGGCGTTGGTCCTCGCCGTCGGAACCTCGGATGGGAAGCCTGAAGTTCGCCGCCGCGGGTCTGGCTTCACACGTTCTGGGCATCGGCGCAGCCCTGGGCTTCCTGGCCGTGACACAGCAAACGCTGAGGAGCTTGACCCTGGAAATGAGCGGGCATCTGTTCCTGGGGCCCAGCGCACTGATCGTGGGAGCCCTGATGGCCGGGACTGCCATGATGCCAACCCTGTGGCGGCGCCGGGTCCGCCTGGTCGTCTTCGCCTTGCTGATACTCCTGGCCCTCTACAGCGGGGGGTTCGCCCACCTTGTCAGGCTCGGCGCCGCGGCGACCGGAGCTCTTCTGGGTCCGATCCTGCTGGGCAGGCTTCCCACGTTCGGGCGCCCGGTGAGCTCCCGGCATGAAGGCCGGGTCTTGATCGCGCTCCTGCTGGCGGTTTCGGCCGTCGGCCCGGTCGTGGCTGGTCTTGTCCCGCATGCCGCCGGCCCCCTGGCGGTCCTGCGATTCCTGTTTACCAACATCCAACCAGTGGACCCGCAGAACCTCCAGAACCTGTGCTCCGACCCGGGCCAGGCCAAGGACTGTGCCGCCGCCCACCTGCAGCTGCGCGCCGGGGCCGGTGGCATCTTCATGGGAATCCTTCCATCGTTTCTGCTGTTGCTGCTTGCCGACGGCCTCAGCCGCGGCCGCCGCTTCGCTTGGACCGGCGCCGCGCTAATCCAGCTCGCGCTCTCGCTGCTGGCTGGCATCACCATTGCCGGGGTTCTCCTGCGCGCAGCACCGGACACCTCGGCCGTGGAGGGGATCGGCGCCATCGCAGCATCGGGGTACGCACACCCGTTCAGCCTGATGGTGCCGTTGCTGTTGCCAATCGCGCTGAGCCTTCTGTTGCTGCTAACGCGCAGGCTCTTCCTGGTGGCGGCTCCGCCGGGGACATACACCCGGCTCTTGTCACGGGTTCTTGCCCTGGGAGTGTCCCTTGGTGCGGTCTACGTGCTCGCGGGACTGGCTCTTGCCGGCGGCTTCGCACCCGTTCCCGGGCCGGCCGAACTGTTGGCGGATATTCCGGACAGATTCCTGCCGCTCGGATACATGCTGGACGTGTCGCCGGCGTTTTTTCCCCAAAGCACCGCAGCGGTTCTGCTGTACGAGGGCATCGGCGTCATCTTCTGGGCCGCGACCGCCGTTCTGGTGCTGAACACCTTCTTGCGTCCGGTCCCGATCCAGCCCAACGCCGGCGCTGCGCGCGCCCGGGACATACTGAAAACGCGGGAAGGCAGCTCGTTGTCCTGGATGACGACCTGGCCGGGCAACAGTTACTGGTTCTCCGCCACGGGCGAGAGCTTCGTCGCCTACCGCGTCATCGGCGGGATCGCCCTCACCATGGGCGTGCCGGTCGGTCCCGGGCCGGACCGCGAGGACGCCTTCGCGGACTTCACCAGCTTCTGCACCAGGGAAGGGTGGACTCCGTGCTTCTACTCGGTCCCCCAGGACCTGCGGGACCACGCCGCGTCACGGGGCTGGCGGTCCGTTCAGGTGGCACAGGAGACGGTCCTGCCGCTGGACTCGATGTCCTTCAAGGGAAAGAAATTCCAGGACATCCGCACGGCCATGAACAACGCCGCGAAGGCCGGCATTCGCGCGGAGTGGATGACATACGCCACCGCACCGTTCCCGGTCCTCGCCCAGATCCAGGAGCTCTCCGAAGAATGGGTGGCGGACAGGAAAATGCCCGAAATGGGGTTCACCCTCGGCAGCCTGGACGAACTCAACGACCCTGATGTCCGCCTGCTGCTCGCCATCGACGGGCATCACAGGGTCCACGCCGTCCTCTCCTGGCTGCCCGTCTACCGCAACGGGATCATCGAGGGCTGGACCCTGGATTACATGCGTCGACGCAGCACCGGGTTCCGTGCCGGCATCGAATTCCTCATCGCCTCCGCGGCACTCAGCTTCAAGGACGAAGGATGTGGCTTCATGAGCCTGTCCGGGGCGCCCTAGCCCGGGCGAATGTGACCTCACCTGACCTGGCCGCCCCGTCGGATCCGCAGACAGTCGGCGGCCTGGACCGGCTGCTGGACCGGCTGGGCGCAACGCTGGAACCCGTGTACGGGTTCAGGTCCCTGCTGGCCTTTAAGGCAAAATTCCAGCCTCGTTACGAACCCCTTTACATGCTCTATCCCGATGCGGCATCACTGCCCGCCATCGGAAACGCCGTCACCCGGGCCTACCTCCCCACCATCAATTTCGGCGAAAGCCTTGCACTGGCCCTGCGAATGGTTCACCGGCCCACCCGAGAGCGGCCCGCAGCGCTCCGCCATCCGGCGCCGGTCCCGGCCGCCAACCACATCGACGAGCCCAAGGACGAACGGCCCGGTGCCGTCACCTCCGGGTAACGTCTCGCGGACCGCCGGGACGATACCGCGGGCCGATGCGCACGGCGCGGCGTCGCCGGCGGGTGCGGTCCGGCGGCTGCGAAGTGACTGTTCAGGGCCGGGCAAGGCCGAACCTTTGGTCCAGCAACGGGAGCCCGGATCTGAGGCCGAAGTTAACGGCGTCCCCCAGATACCCGATCCCGGGCCCGACGAACCGTGACTATGACAGGTTTAGATGGCGTAGAGCAGTGATGTGTCGATGATATTGAGGTTGAAAAGCTGTTCCACCCCGGCTCCTCCTGTTTGGCATGGCCTGTGCTGGCAGTCCCGGTCGGGACAGATCCACGGCGACCCCCGGCAGCGGCTACCCCCGGGACTTTATAGCACCCCGGTCATCATGGACGCTGGGAATCCGTCTTCCCAGCCGGCAGCAATCTTGAGCCGCTATGATCAGCGGCGTGACCGGTCGGGCAGTCCGGGATGGGTTCAGGGGCCAAAGGGCCCCGGGACGCCGGACGATGCCGTTCCAGCGGAACGGTGGCCGCAGAATGTGGTCGATAGGGGACATGAAAAAATTCATTCTGGCTCTCAACATCGTTGACGGGCCCTTGATCGTCGCGGCATACGTGCTCAGCGCGGCTTTGTGCGCGGCCCTTCTGATGCGACGCGGGCCTAAGCCGGTCGCCATGACGGCACTCTGGGGCGCTGCCGGCGCCGTGGTCGGGGCCGTCACGTTAGTAGTGGCGGAGAAGATCCTGCAAGCATTCGGCAGTCCCCTCGACTGGTCCGTTCGTATCTGGGTCATAGTGTTCTTCACCGGCCTCGGCGTCTGCGGGGCGAACTTCCGGGGATCCGGCACCTGGCGGAAGGTGCTCGCATCCGTGGCGGCTCTCTGCTTTGCTGCCACGGCGACCCTGGGAATCAACGCCTACTACGGACTGAACGTGACGCTGGCCTCCTTCCTGGGGGTCTCCCTGGCCCCAAGGATTGACTTGGGACCGGTCCCGCCCCACGCCGCGGCCCCGCAGAAGCCCCTGTGGGAAACGTGGAAGGCGCCGGCCGGAATGCCCTCCGAGGGTTCAACCGCCCAGGTCGTCATCCCGCCCCAAATATCCGGGTTTCCCTCACGCCCGGCGGGCCTGTACCTGCCCCCGGCGGCACGGGTCCCCAATCCCCCGGCCCTGCCGCTGGTGGTCCTGATGATGGGACAACCCGGCGACCCGGACCCGCAGTACGCAGCCGCAGTCCTGGACGACTACGCAGCACACCACGACGGACTGGCACCGATCGTCATCGTCGCCGACCAACTCGGTGACCCCATGGTCGACAACCTGTGCCTCGACTCGCCCCTTCACGGACGCCCGGAGACCTTCATCAACCGTGACGTGGTCGACTGGGCACGAAGCCACCTGAACATCATTGACAACCCGAAATACTGGACCATCGCGGGCTATTCAAACGGTGGCCAGTGCGCCATTTCCTTCGCCGCCAAGTACCCCTCGGTCTGGGGCAACGTCTTGGACATATCCGGGGAAGAATACCCGGGGGCCGAGGACCCCGGGGACAACCTCCAGGACGTCTTCGGAGGCAACCAGGCAGCCTACGACGCCCAAAAACCGATCAACATCATGAAACAACAGAAGTACCCCGATACCCGCGCCATCTTCACGGCCTCAACCGACGACCCCGTCTACCTGGACGCGGCCCGTCACGTCTCGGCCGCGGCAGCGGCCGCCGGAATGACCGTCACCTACTACGAGGTCCCCAACGGGGGACACGTCATCGGGGCGCTGAACGGGGGCCTGAACAAAGGATTCGAAGTCCTCTACCCCCGGCTCGGCCTCTCCCGGCCCACCCCGTAAAAGAGCACCGGCCAGCACTTCAACGCGCCGGGGCCGCCGTGGGCATGGTCACCATCCTTCTACGAGCACTCGCTCGCTAGGTCAAGGTCTCAACAAAACCGGGGGGCAGCCCCAGCCGAAGATGCGTGGCTGTGAGAACGCGCCCAGCCGCAGTGAGGTGAGGTCGTTGCCTCTCCGAGTCAGGCCAGCTCCGGGGAATCCAACTTGCTGCAGGAACGATCGGGGCCCGGACCTTGGGGTGGGGTTCCGCCGAACCGCACCAGAGTAGTCCGAATATCCCGGTTCACCGCCTTAAGTCGGCCCACCGGCCACTATTGGGGACGGTCAACTCCGTGCCCGGGCACGTACGGGTATGATGGGCCGCCGAAGGCCCCTGCTAAATATCGGGAACCCAGCCCGGCTGCTCGGTGTCGGACCTGGCCGATCAGTGGATCAGGCCCGCGACGAGATTGATCGCTGCCCCTGCACCAGCCGCACAGCTTCAGTCCGGCTCAGACTGAGCTGACTCTCATGCATGATCACTCACCAAGCCTACGCACAGGCCGTGCTCGCCAACCGGCAGGCTTACCCGGCACCCCGCCGGGCTGCCGGCCGGAACGGGATCCCTCAGCGTGGGGATGTGAGAAGCGCTTTCGACCAAAGATCCCGGTGACGCTCTGCGTATTGATCCCTGCGAAGCTTGGGGCGCACAGTGCAGGTACTATGCTTCGATTTCTGACAGCCGCCCCCGTCCTTCGGGCGCCCTGGCAGGATAAAATCCATCATGGACGGGGGTTGCGGCTCTGGTTCGGGCTCGTCCGGAAACTCATCGCCGCGCCCCGTACCCGTCGCCGGATACCATCTGCCCGTGGCCCCCTGCCAGGACCCAGGCCTCAAGGCCAAACACTAAGCCGCCAGCACCGGATCCGGTCATCATCGCCCAGGGCCTACGAGGCGGCGCCGCGTTCTGGACGCTGGCGTGCAGGGAGGCCTGATGACGACCGACGGGGCCGGGTGCCCCGCCGCCGTGTCGTGGTCGGCCGCAATCATCAGAGATGTATGCCGAAGGCAACCCTTTTCCGCCGCGCGAGTACCGGGGTGATACTGGGTGCGTGGAAAGAATCGCAAACAGCGCCGCCGATGCCCAGGTCGATGCGGTCCTTCGGGCCGCCAACGTGCTGTTGCGCGTTGTGGCGCAGTCGGTCATCGAAGTCGAGGATGTTGTTACCAGCCCCCAGTTGCGGGTGCTTGTCCTGATTGCCAGCCACGGGCCGCAGAATCCCGGTGCGGTCGCCGCGCACCTGGGGGTCCATCCTTCCAACGCCACGCGCATCTGCGACCGGCTGGTCAATGCCGGGCTGGTCGCCCGGCAGGATGATCCCGGGGACCGGCGGTCCGTCGCGCTGTCCCTGACCCCGGCGGGCGCCTCTCTAGTCAACACCGTCCTGGAACACCGGCGCAGCGCCGTCGCCGCGGTCATGGCCCGGATACCGGAAGAGCTGCGCGGGGTTGCCGCGCTGGGCATGAACGCGTTTGCCGCGGCGGACGGTGGCGAAGGCCTCGAAGACGGCCGGTTCACCATCGAGCTCCACAACTGACCGTCGCTGCCGGTTTCGGGATCGCTATCAATTCCTGGGGGAAGACTATTCGCCCCCCGCCGCGAAGACCAGCGCCGGGGCTGCGTTAATGGCCGAGGACCTTCGATACCGGCCATGTAATGCGGGCAAACCACCATGCACGCGACGCGGACCCAACCCACGTAACCCCCGACTGGTGGCCAGCTGGGCGTGCGCGGGCCGTCAGGACTGAGACTGCATCTCCGACACGGAGCCGCGCGGCCGACCTAGGATCGGGCCATGGTGATCGCCGGCGCAATGAAGGCTCGTGAGGGCGCTCCCCTTCGACGGGACCTTGAGGGCAGTGCGGTTTGCCTGCACCTCCCATGGGCGCTGACCGTCGGTAAGGGGCGGCGCCCGGTGGCAGCTCGTCAATGACCGCACCAGCCAGAAATCATAAGCACGCTGTTATTTGCGCTGAAGCAAGTTATTCTGAACGAACAATACAATCAGCCCCCATTTGATCCCGGAAGAAGTGAACGCAGGTGGAATCGTTGCCGCTGACCGTGGTGCTACTGATCTTTACTGGGGCCGCGGCCGCCATCTGGGTGGCCGGCATTCACCTGTCGCGCCAGACCGACGTCCTGGACGTGAGGATGCACCTCGGATCCGCCTTGGGCGGTCTCATACTGCTGGCCGTGGCGACAAATCTGCCGGAGATCGCTATCACCGTGAGCGCCGCCTCGTCCGGGAACATCGGCGTCGCCGTGGGAAACATCCTCGGCGGAATCGCGATCCAGACGGTCGTGCTTGTCATCCTCGACCTCTTCGGCACCAAAGGGGCAGCGCCCCTGAGCTACCAGGCGGCCTCCTTGTCCCTCGTCATCGAGGCCATCACGGTCGTCGGAGTCCTCGGCGTCGTGATAGCCGGCAGCCAGATGCCGGGCTCCCTCGTTGCGTTCCGACTCACCCCTGCAGCCGTATTGATCACGCTGATCTGGGGGCTCGGCCTGGTTCTGGTCAAACGCTCGCAGAAGTCCCTACCGTGGCAGGAACAGGGACATGCCCCGGACAGCCAAGCCAAACCCCGCGGACATGCCAAAGCCCACGCAGCAAAGAACGGGACGACCCCGAGCACGGCCCGCTCAATCACCATCTTCGTGATCGCTGCCGCCGTCACGCTCGCCGCCGGAGTGCTACTGGAGCGCAGCGGAGATGCCATCGCCGGGCACATCGGTCTTTCCGGCGTCCTTTTCGGCGCCACGTTTCTGGCCTTGGCGACGTCGCTGCCGGAAATCTCCACCGGGCTGGCATCGGTGAAACAGGGCGACTACAAACTCGCATTCAGCGACATCTTCGGCGGGAACGCCTTTCTGCCCGTCCTCTTCCTTGTCGCCGTCCTGATCTCCGGGAAACCCGTACTGCCTCAGGCCCACGCAACCGACATCTACCTCACCGCCCTGGCCATCCTGCTTACCCTGACCTATATGCTCGGACTGATCTTCCGACCCCGGCGGAAGATCCTGGGTATGGGAACGGATTCCCTCATCGTTCTCATCTTGTACCTGCTCGGCATCGGCGGTCTCTTCGCCGTCGCCTCCACAGCATAGACCCGGCCTTCAGGACGTAGCTCGGCGCTCGGACCCCGCAGGCCATGCGCGGGCCCGTTCCGGGCGTCAGCACCGGACGGCGCCGGGCGGGGCAGTGCCGTCGAGAGGGGCTTAGCCTGCCATTATTCGTGGCCGTCTTCTGCCCAAAACTCCGGGCTCAGAACTGAGTCAGCCTCGATCGCCGGGAAAATTCAGGGGCGGGTCTCACGGGGAATCGACCGAGTCGGAAACACGGCGATCGTTGTCAGTTTTCGAAGTCGGCTGCGCCAAAGATCCGGAGCCTTCTGCACTACTGCAATGCCCTACGTTCTTTTTTCGGGTGGGTCGACATCAACGAAGGCACACACTGGGCATCGGGAAGCCCTACTCGTGGGTCATTAGCGCTACCGACTCAGAACCAGTGGCCCTGCGATTCGCACTGGTGGCTCCGCGAGTCGCGTCACTTTCAGGCAGGGGGCGGTGGCGGTCCCTCCTCTGGCGTAAAGCGACAGACGGGCGCTGTCCGGCTCTGGAAATATAAGCCCTGTCATGGTGACCCGGCCGTTTTGGGCGAAGACTTCCACTGAGCAGCGGTCGATAAAGAGGGTGAGAGTGTAGGACCCGTCGGAGGCCGGTTCTAGTGGTGCTGTATCGGTGGAAGCAAAGGCGTCGTGGAATTCCATATTGCCGGATCTTGTCCGGTCCATAATGAGCCGGTTGTTGGAGGGGCGGATGCCGATACGCGTGCCGTCGGTGCCCTTGCCTCGAATGATGAGCCCGAATTCCTCGGCGGATCCCGGGCTGAAGGTCACCTCGATGATCTCTACGGGTGCTCCCCCGTCCAGGTGGTGTATTCCTTCGTCTATTGGAAAATCAGACCAAGTGTTCACGGATAGTGAGTTGCCCTTTCGATACTCGTCGGCGACGCGTTGGGACAGCCGGGGCTGACCCCGGTCCGTGACCAGGGACATTTCGCGTACGAGTGACATGGAACTGCGCCAAGGCCAGGTCGGGATGGCGGCCCCATATTGCCAGTTGTTCATCCAGCCGACCATGAGACGGCGCCCGTCGGGTGCGTTGTTGAAAGACACGGCCGCGTAGTAGTCACGTCCCCAATCGAGCCAGTGGCAGGCGTCGAGTTCGGCCGTTTGGCTGCTGCCGTCGGTGACGGTTGTTTCGGATGTGAAGGCCACGCCGTCGAAGTGGCCGACAAAGTATTGACCGTCTGACCCGCCATTGGGTCCTCCCGGGTTGAGGTTCACAGTGAGAAGCCACTTGGTCTGCTCTTCGTCGCCGTCCAGTGGCAAAGGGAAAAGGTCAGGGCACTCCCAGACGCCGCCGGTGGCGTTGGCGGGTCCGAAGCTGCTGAGGTAGTGCCATTCCCGAAGGTTGTCGGAGCTATAGATGACCACCTTGTGCTCCTTGGCTTCGACGGCCACCATGACCCAATAGCTGCCCGGGGGCCCGTTGTAGCGAAACACCTTCGGATCGCGGAACTCTGCGGAGTTCCTGTCGAGGACGGGATTGCCCTGGTGCTTCGTCCAGGTGTAGCCGCCGTCGGAGCTCCAGGCCAGGGACTGGGCCTGTGTGCCCCGGCGGGCTGAGCTGGAAGCGGACCATCTCGACATCGGTTCCGATCTCGACCTCGACGAGCATCAGCTGAAGGAGCTCGTCGCTCGTCTCGAAGAGGACATGGGCCCCGTGACCTTTCCGCGCGAGGCATGGGCGTACCAGCGCAGTGAGGCCGGCGAGAAGACGATTGAAGTCCTCAAGAAAAAGCACGACGACGGCAGGTCCGACCCGATGGGCGTCGTGGCATTGACCCGAGGATCTGACCGGGTGCTTGCTGCTTTGCGCGCGGGCCTCTTCACGATCTCCCTCGACAGTGCGTACGGGCATCTGCCGATCCGCGCATACCCCGAGGCTCCTCTCGACGGGATCATCGTGCTGGTGAGTAGCCCTCCCCCTCAACCTGAATGAAAGAGCGTTGATCCAGCATCGGGTCACGATCCGCGAGAGGCAGCCATGATTGACGAGGCGATGTTCGGGGTTTGCACGTTGCGAGTCGAGGTGCAGCCGGAACACCTGCTCATCACGATCACTACGAGCCGCGCCCTCGATGCGAGCGCTCAGCGCATGCTCGTGTCGCGGCCGATTGCCGTCGCGTCGACGAGAGCGGCCCTCGAGCTCACGGAGGACTTCCTGCACTCGTTGGGCGTCTGGCAAGAGGGCGCGAACCGCTCGCATCGCGACGGACGCTGAGCGCCGCAGTCACCGCACCCGGCGTGCAGCACGTCGCGATCCACCTCGTGGAGCGACATGCATCCCTCGAGCCCCGGCGTGACGTCCAGTTCCACCAGATGGTTGCGCAGTACATTGCGCACGCCGGTTTCCCCCGCGACGGCGAGGCCGTAGGAGTCCGGCCGGCCGATCGCCACCGCGGTCGCGCCGGGGGCAAGCGCGATTATGCGTCGGCGCGGCCGTGCACACCCGAGTCGAAGACGACTGGCACGCGCCCCCCACCCGGCCGACGATGTTGCCGGCAGCCTTGCCCTCGGCGATCGTCGCGAGCCCCGCGGCCGCCTGTTCAAGGTCGAGCACGGCGGCCACATCGACGCGGACTGTCCCGGCTGCGGCGTGACCGAGCAGGTCTGCACGGTCTCCTTGACCGGGGAGGCGAACACGCCCGAACCGGTCAGGCCCTTCGCGGCGCTCGAGCACCTTTCGATCACAGGTACCCGAAAGGCGCCTGCGCGCGGAAGTGCGTTGAATAGTTGCTGTGCACAACGAGTCTCTGCCCCCTCATGTGGGACCAGAAACCTTGGTCAGTTGAGATTTCATTGCAACAGGTGCGGGGCTTGAACCCGCGAGCTCACGATCATGAGTTGGTTGACCCGGGCCAGGAGGTCCTTGATCGCAGTTGGTCGCAAGACCTCTCCGATGGAAGCGTCTTTGAGGTCCGCGGTGCGAAGGACCAGACCGAAGGCCAGCGCGGCGACATTCGTGTCCGCACAGTGGTGTCGGGCGGCGGCCGGAGACCGGCAATACAGAGGTCAGCGACCGTACATGCCATGCCGCCGCAAAGACCGTTGCCGGCGTCGCCAATCGACACGTTTCCGACTGGCGGCATGTTGCACGGCGTCCACCAAAATGCGGTCATTAGTGTTGACAGTGTCAACACCCGCTTTGGCAGGACAAACGAAGCGCCGGCAGCTCGCCGGACATCCCGAAAAGGCCTTCCAGGAAGTTCCGCACTACTGCCCGTTTCGTCATGTCGTCCCCGCTCCCCCGGCCCATGAATAGGTGCAGGCCACCCCGGGCCCACCCGACCAATCCGGAACGAGGAATCGACTAACCCCACCTCAGCAGGCGGAGGGCCCACAGCCAGGGCATCTGAACCCGCCACCCACACAACCGAACAGGCCACCGCGGCAGCCAGGACACAGGCCGCAACAACCGTCAGAGGGACCCGAACAGGGTCAATGTACACACGTTAAAGCAAAAACCCCCTCTGACGAGGGGGAATATTGTGCCCGAGGTGGGACTCGAACTGCATTCCAGGCCTTGCAAATACTGGGAACTTCCGAAAACATGCGGAGTCCGACACTTTCCGGCACCAGTACGACCCAATCTGAAGCCCGAAGTGTTGACACTGTCAACACCCCCGAATTCTCCCTTCCTCTTAGGCGTCGCGTAGTTTGACGAGGTCCCTTGCGCGGATCCATCCACATCGATCCGACAGAACGGGTCTGATCCTGCTGTGATTCGGTGGCACCGGTGCTTCCGCAAATTGGTTTAGCTGATGCTGAAAATCGCACTTTGGCCACAGTCCGCCGTAAGGGCTATGGAAAGCCGGCGTCATGGGATACCAAAATCCAAGCGATTACCAGAAAAACTTGAGATTGGTCTGAGAGACTGCGCCAGACCGAGCTGCCAGCGTTGGCGAGCCGGATCAAAGGAGCCACTCTATGGCCGGATCGAGAGGAGCTGATTGTGGAAGACAACGTAAAGTCGGGGGGCTCCGAGGGCGAGAATGGCAGCCCGAACGGTGGCCGGCTTATCCAGGCAACCTTGGTAATTCGAGTCTGGAGGGACACGGAAAGTCCCGAACCCTTCCGTGCCCGGATCATTGCGGGATCGCCAAACGGTGACGAACACACAATTAGTTATGCTCGCGACCGGGCGGAAGTGGTCGCAGCGGTGAACCGTTGGCTAGACAATCTGCCTGACGATTAGAAACTTGCCCGATTCCGCCTCGCCAAGCCCTGCGCCTACAGAACGTCGGCGACGAGCCGCCGAATGTCCTCCGACGGCGCTAGGCCCATGTCATCGTGAAGCTTCGCTCGATATGTTTCGAAGGCCCGAAGGGCGGCAGCATTGTTGCCCTGATGCCTTTGAGCCCGGATGAGAAGTCCGACCGCACTTTCATAGAGCGGTTCAAGTTCCAGTGCTGCCTCCGATGCCTCCAAGGCAACCTCAAAGTCGCAGCGCGCCAGCGACTCGCGAGCAATGATGTGGAACGCGTGGAGCCGGTCCTGCCGCAATCGGCTCTGTTCAAAGAGCACCCAATCGTCATACCAGCCCGGGAGCAGCTCGGCATCGCGAAGCAGGTTCAGGGACGAAGCGGCGTTCCCGTTGAGCCCGGTCTGGCTTAGCTCCCGAACGCAGGACCGGACCCGGTGCAAGTCGACGTCCACCAGATCGCTGAGGGAAAGCTCGGGGCCCCCGTTGACCAACAGGCCCGGAACCTGTCGTGAGACCAGGTGCATGCTCACCCGCAGGCTCTCCAGGGCCCGGCTCTCGCGACTCTCCGGCCACAGGAGCCCGACCAGGTAGCTTCGCGGGCGGGGACCGTGGATAGCCAAGGCGGTGATGAGCCGCTGTTGGCGCATCGCAACATGCATAGGGCACGAGTCCATGCAGAGTCTCCACGATTGGAAAAGGCTCAGCTGAAAATGGCAAAAGTCGCCGCTTCCCATTGGTACCCCCCAATCCAGCGTGACCGCGAGCTGGAACAGTTCTAGCCATGAGGATCCGCATTTCAGCCGGGCATGTCAATGGCCCGCCGAATCTGCCGGATTTATGAAGCGAAACGGAGTGACCTTGGCAGCCTGACAGCCCGTACACAACAGCAACCACCATTAGCCTTGTTCCTGGAATCCGGGCCAAATGGCCCTATTGACGACGTCTCTAGAGAGATCGCAGCCATCTTGAATTCTGCCAATGCCGCCGACTTTTGGATACCTGAATATAAGTACATGGGTTATTGCCCGCGCGCCAGCTTTTCCGGATTTACCGTTTCGTCGCCGGCGACGGTCGGCGTCGTATCCCGCAGGCCACAGCTGGCACGAACCTCCCCGCGAAGTAGGGAGCCTCACCACAGGGGGCACAAACCCACCAGGCTTCGTCACCTCTGCCGACCCTGACCTCGACGACCCCTGCCCACCGGCCGACTTCCGTTGACCCAGCAACCCGTGGCAGCGGATCAAACCGTGATTGTACCGTCGCCCCCGTTACCCTTTTTCGTAGCCCGTTCCTGTTGCGGTATGAGGGTGGGCTGACCTGCCTGCCCCGGCATGATTGCCGGCCCCAGTCGTCAATGGTCACAAGGGGGTGTTGTCACCGGGGTCCGGTGGGTGCCGGAGAGACCGCTGACCCTTCTATGCCTTGCGGTCAAGTCTCGGGCGCTGGTCAAACAACCGACGGCTGTTCGGGTTCGGCCAGGAGGCGGCTTAGGCAGCGGAAGAGTTGTCGGACGATGTAGCGCTTGAGGCAGCGGCGGATCTCCCGTCGGGTTTTGCCCTCTCTCAACCGGCGTTTGACGTATGCGCGGGTGGCAGGGTGATTCGACATGCGCACGCGTGCGATGATCTCGAGCGCACGGTTTAGCTGTCGGTCACCGCCGCGGTTGAGCCGGTGCCGGACCGTGTTGCCGCTGGAAGCAGGCAGCGGTGCGCCACCGGCGAGGGCGGGGAAGGCGGCTTCGGAACGGACTCTGCCCTTGTGGGAGTAGGCGGTGAGCACGATCGCTGCGCTGACGGGACCGACGCCGTGGATGTCCAGCAGCCCGGGCGCGATTTCGTTGACGTGGCTGGTCAGTGCCGCGTGATTGTCCTCCATCCGTCGGGTCAGATCGAGGACCGAGGCCGCGAGCCTGCGGGCTTCGTCGCGGATCGTCCGGGTGGGCGTGTCGTCGTCACGCCGGGCCCGCCAAGCGGCCACGGCGCGCACCTGGGCGTCGGTCAGAGGCTTCCTGGCATCGATGCCGAGATCGAAGCTGCGCAGCAGCGCGGTGAGCATGTTCCGGTCCCCGGTTCTGCGGCTGTCTACGGCGCGCCGAGCCACGAGCAAAACCCTCAATGCTGAGCGGATTCCGTCCGCTCTTGGGGCCGCCAGCGCTTCTGCCTCCGAGGCAAGGGCTGTGCGGGCCGCGGCCACGGCATCGATCTCATCCGACTTTCCTTTCCCGGTGCGGGAGGCACGTCTGGGCGGGCGGACGTCACAGACCGCGATGCCTTCCGCCCGGAGGGTGCGGGTGAGGTTTCCCCCCGTAGGAGCCCGTGCCCTCGATCGCGACCAGCACCTTCCCGGTCGAGCGTCGCTGTATCCAGGTCACCGCGCGGGCCAGTCCGGCCGCGTGCGTGGGGAACGTCGCCGAGCCCGCGGTGCGTCCCGTGCCGGCGTCGAGTATTGCGTAGGTGTGCGTCTGGGCGTGAGTGTCCACGCCGATGACATGTTGGTATTGCTCTGCCACGATGGTCAAGGCATGGCTCCTTCCGTGCCGAGGGATATTGCCGTACGGCGTCGGTCTGGACGAGGAGCTGTTGCGAGGCGCATCTCTAACGAGCCACGCGGGCCGGCGAACCTCCGGACGCGGGCAACCTTCTATCAAGCCATCGGAACAGGCCAGACCAACGCCGACCCCGCGACCCGGGCAAGTCAGCGGAAAGGCACCCCGGAGGGGCCAGATAGAGACCGAGCCACGCGAAGCGGGATCGGACGCCAGTCTGCCAGCCGGTCCCAGACCAGCCATCCACCATTAGAAATAGAGGCCGGACAGTTTGGGATCGTCGTGCGTAACGTGGATGCCGGACTCCGACACCGCGGACAGTCCAGCACTGGAATCAGCTGCTGTGACTGGGAGGTACAGGTGATCGAAAACCACAAAAACTTGATGTCTTCATCGGCCTGGATGTCGGCAAGGGCGAACACCACGCCATTGCCGTGGACCGGGCCGGTCCGGGAGGAAACTCTTCGACAAAGCCTTGCCCAACGACGAGGCCAGGCTGCGCGAAATCCTGGGCTCCCTGAACAGCGAAAACGGACGCCCGGGACGCGTTCAGCATCGCCGAAGCAGTCCGGACCGTGCCCCATTCCCCGCGCTCGATCCAGCGCCGACGAACAGCTCGCCGAACTGTCCATGCTCTGCGGCCTCGACGACGACCTGGCCAAACAGGCCGCCGCTACGTCGAACCGGATCCGCGGCCTGCTGACGCAGATCCACGCGGCCCTGGGGCGTGTGCTCGGCCCGCGCCTGGACCACCGGCGGTGCTCGATCTGCTGCGGACCTGGCCGACCCCCGAAGCCCGCCGCCATGCCAGCCGGCGCAGGATCGAAACCGGCTCAAGAAGCTTGCACCGCGGATGGGTGAGCGCCTCGCCGGCGAGATCATCGAAGCCAGCCAGCAAACAGTCACCATCTTGGGGACGAACGCTGCCGCGAAGGTGCTGCCTCAACTGGCGCGGGTGCTCGCCGATATCCGCGAGTCCCGGAATGCAGTGTTCACCCAGGTCCGAGTCCTCGTGGAGGCCCACCCTCTTCACCCGTCCTGACGTCACTCCCGGCGGTCGGCGCCAGAACCGCAGCACGGATCGGCCGGTGGCCTCTCATGGCCAGCGCGATCAGGGCGGCGGCGGTGAGCGTTAGCGCCGTGATCCGAAGCGTGAAGTCGGTCAGGCCGGCGATCAGGAGGGCGAGTGCCGCGAATTGGAGCCAGCGATCGCCGCCGATCGGTCGGCGCACCGATCGGAAGGCAAGGACCACTACGACTAGCGCGAACCCGATGCCAACAAGCCCGTACTCTACTCCCCACTGCAGGAACTCGTTGTGGGCGTGCGTAGTGATCCGAGCGCCGGGGAAGGCGGGGGTGAAGGGCGCTGGGGCCGGTCCCTCGCCCAGCAGCGGTTGGTCGGCGATACGCCGCAGAGCCGCTTGCCATAGGTCAGGCCGGTCCTGGTGCCGCTCGGTGGCGGTCCGCCAGATCACGACTGTCACAGCGACGGCGAGGCCTGCTACTGCGACCAAGCTTCGTTTCCAGCCCGCGTGGGTCGCGACGTATCCGATGAGAAGGATCGACGCGATCACGATGGCCGTGCGACTGCCGGTGGCCAGTAGCGCACAGCCCTGTAGAAGCAGCGTCGCCACGGGCAACCATCCACCGCGGCGTTCTACCTCGCGGGCGGCGAGGACGGAGGTCGCGACGAGCAGCATGCCGAGACCGTTGGGGGAGCCGAGCAACGCGCCGGCGCGAGGTGAAACCGACGGCTCGATCGCGACAGTCACCGTCAGCTCCACGAGCGCGATCATCGATTCGAGGCATCCCACGACGATCAGTCCGGTCACCAACGTGTCTCGTTCCCGGGCGCTCATCCGGCCCACCACGAGGACTGTGAGGGCTGCGATCACGACGAGGAGCGGCACTCGAACGGTCTCAAGCGTCCAACCCGTACGGAGCAGGCCGACGGTCACGAGCCAGCACGTCAGCGCTGCCGTTGCGGTCCACAGCGCCGCGTGCCGCCGCGGCCAGGCCCGACCCGCGATCATCGCAACGACCAGCAGCCCGGGCACGACGACCAGGTCCCGCACGCCAGTTCCTCCCCGCGATGCAACAGCCCACGCGAGCGCAGCCAGCAGCAGATATGCTGTCACGACGTCCGGTCGCCCGAACTATCGGCGGCGTCTTCCCCCGCCTTCCGCTTCTTCCACGCCGCCCAAAGTCCGAGGATGCTGATCGCGAGCGCCACGAACGGTGCGACGTACTGTACCGGCTGCTGGACTCTGTCCCAGAACGACGGGCCTGGTTCCGTCGCCCGCGCTGATGCCGCTATCGGGACTTTCCGCTCCAGGCGATGTGTCGCAGCCTGGCCCCTAACCGTCGCGGTGAAGATGAGGGCCACCTGCCCTGGCTTGTCGGAGGTCACGGTCCACCGTCGGGAGATGCTTTCCTCACCGGCTGCGGCCGGCTCCATTTGTGCGGTCGCGGGGGCTGCGGACACCTCGACGATGGTTACCGCTGCGGAGTTTTCGGCCGAGTCCAAATGGATCTCGGCGCTCACCGTGTCGGCGTGACCAGCCAGGGACATGGATGCGCTGACGAGGTATTGCTTGCCGACGACCATCTCGTCGGGGAGATCGGTCTTCATGTCGGCGGCGGCCTTCAGCACTTCGTCGAAGTCGCGCTGGACAGGGTGGACGTCGACCGTCACCGTGATCGGCCTGTTGATGTTAAGGAGGCCGGGAACCACTTTGCCCTCGACGACAACAGTGGGGAGGATACTGACGGTGAGCGTCTGTTTGCCGGGGACGAGGGGCGTCACATCCCAGGTCCAGGTGAGCTCATATCCCCCGTTGGGACGGTGGGTGCCGGCGTCGAGGAACTGACGAGACGCGGACGTCGGCTCGATGTCGAAGGTGCCCTCAGTCTGCGCTGCGAGAGCGGCCTCGTTACTCCAGGCGACCTTGACCGTCGGCAGGTCGGGGTTGGGTGACGACGTGCCGTAGATGATGGTGGCCCTGAAGGTGGTCGTCTCGAATTGCGTGATCGGCTCTGAATCGAACTTGGCGTCGAGGCTGGCGTCGGTAATTGCCTCATTGACCGTGTGGGCGTCCGGACCGGGATACACAATCGCGTAGAGGGGCGCCCCGACGGGCCATGCCAGGGCCAGCAGCGTGACGGCTACGACGACGACTGCTGCACGGACGCGCTGTCCTCTTCGAACTTCACCGTACATTGCGTTCCTCGAAATCAAGTATCTCGGCGTGACTAACCGCTGGTGCTGGGCATCAGACCCAGGATGGGATGTTGGAAACTGTCGTTCACCAGATACAGCAGTTCCGAGGGCGACTCGCTGGACAGAACGTTCACCGTCGCACGGTAGTCGGTGCCCTGACCGTCGTGCCGGTGAATCTGGTACTGCGGAGTGTTCACCGCCCCTTCGCGCCGCCGTGCTACCGCTCTGGCGGCCAAGGCACCATATTCCTTCAAAGGCATTTCTTCATCCGAGTTCGGGAACGCTTTCGACAAAACTCATCAACTTGCTGTTTCGGACCGCGGGGCCCGTTGCCCCAGGGCTCCGCAGTTTCGGGCCCCACCCCGTCGCGATCCTGCGGCCGTCGTGCTGGGCTGCTTCGGTATGAACGGCGAATGGATCTCAGGGCACACCGCCAACTCACAAATATTGAGGAGTTTACGCTCAAGTCCATGTGCCGTTGGAGGCTTTCTGGCATCCATGAATTCGGCTGCGTCCACCCCGGCGGGGCTCACCATCTCGTCTCCCTCCGCCATGGGACCCTGCCACCCCGTGCTGAACTCTTGCTCCATGACGGCCGCGCATCATGCACCCGGGAATGGGGCGTGCACGTTGCCACTGAGTTGATGGCCCATAGGTGCTACGGAGCCGCGTGGATGATTGTCACAGTCTCCTTATCGGTGCCAACGAAGACGTCGGCTCCGGCGACCTTCAACTTCTGCAGATCCTTGACCAGATGGCCGACATCATCGGCTCCTCTCGCTGATCCTGCACGGCCGCCTGCCACGGTTTCTGCTCGAAGGAACGCTGCCATCACGTTACCGCGGGCAGCCAACTGAGCCGCCGCGGCCGCTCCTCTGGCTTCAAGGTCACCGTGCACGAAGACTGCCAGTGCGATCGCCGATGCGGCAAGCACGAGCGATCCACCCGCGATGAAGGCCACGGTGACAGGTTCTCCCACCGCGTTTGTGAGGGGCTCGGTAGCCGCCCGCACATAGCCCACAATCATGCTGATCAAGGCCGTGACGCCACCCACACCCGATACGGCGGCCAGCCACCACTTCGTCATTTTCGTGACGCCAGACGAGATCAGTTGAAGAGATTCGGGAGTGTCGGCGCGCCAAGTGCGCTGGAAATTCCCGTCGCTGAGAGCGTTGTCATCGCCCAAGAGTCCGCTCCCCTGGAGGATACCCTTGAGGTCCAGCTGATCGGCGCTCGTTCCTGCCGCTGGCTGAGTCCATTTGAGTGCATCAATGCTATTGGCCACGGTTTCCCTCGATCGCCACTAGATAACAGAGAAACATCACCTCTCGGTTGAAGTTTGCTTCCTCAGCGACGAGGTGGAAGGAGTAGTTGGTCCCGGGTAATTTGCCGCAGGACCGCAGTACTGGGGCCAGCACGCATCATCCGATACTCGCCCACATCAAAGCATCATTATCGAGTCTGGGGCGACCAGGCCAAGGTCGAACCGTAGTGCGGCCTCCGGCCGTCCGCAAGATCAGGCGAAGACCAACACGAAGACGAGGTTCGAGCCAAAGGGATCCCCGTTGGATGCGACCCACACCCTCTTATTACCGAGCAGGGCATCTTTCGCGAGTGCGAACGCCCACTGCGGCCACGAAGATGAGTACCCACTTCCGTTCTGCGCGTTGAACTGGACGGAGTAGCTGCCTGATGCGTACTGGCCGGCGAAGGCGATCGTGCCGGTCGCGGTTTGGAGCCCCGCCCCGGCCGCCGCCTCGGCAATGTCGTGTGGAACGCCGAGAACATCGGTGCTCGTGGTTCGCAGGTCTGCCGTCATCTGCTCGATTGCAGCCGACGAGCCGGGTTCTGGAGAAGCGCTCATTGCTACCTCGATCTGTCGCGTCCTCGCACGCCCGCGGGGACTATCCTCCAAAGGAAGCACGCAGGCGTTATCCCAACGTTACGGATGGCAGATGTCGGGGGAAGTAACGCGGCCGTAACGTCTGACGGCTTACATGGTTATCAGTGCAAGGTTCCGAGGACGGAGCATCACCCGACGTCGGCCGGAATGGCTGTGTCGACGTCACAGACGCGCATCCGCCGCCCCCGCCCGACGAGGAAGGAGACATCATGAACACATCGGAGGAGTCGGAAGAGACTGTGCGCCGAATCGAGGCCGAGATCGGGAAGTCCGTTCTAGACGGCATCAACGAGCGAATCGAATCCGAGGTCAAAGGGCTCGCAGCAGGTCTAACGACAGCCTCAGCGTGGATCGACCACTACCTGCTGATCGACTTCGGCTTTACAGCGGGCGGGACGTACGAACCGAACAGCGTCCAGTTCTACAGCGCCTCCGGTTTCCTATGCTCCAAGCGCACTGATAACAATTCCATTCAGACCCTCGCGCCGATCCTGGCGTGCAAGTACGTAAGCGTCACATGGGACACGGCCACGCTGGAGTCCGTGCACATCTTTGGGATGCAACCCAAGCAGTGACGGTGCCCTGGAATGCTACGGCCCTCATCTCACCGACTGTCACGTCGTTATCCGCACCCGTTCGCGCCGACCTGGTCGAACAGATCCAGGCACTTAGCGCCGAACTCCTGACCCTGACCACCACGAAACAGGGCACCAAACCCCGGCCCGCCATCCGGGCAAAACCAAATGATTCCACGAAACAACCCAAGCGGGCATCTTGACATGATTCCCCGGGTGGCCCGCCGCCTCCGGCAGCGTTGTCAAGCGAAATACTGTGAGCTTGGCACCCTGACGGCTCGCGCAAAAACAGTGGTCGCCATCAGACTTTCCCCGGAAACCCGGCCAAAAGTCCCTAGTGACGAGGTTGACGGGCGGTCCGAGCGCATCGAATCCATCGAGCGTTAGCACCCGTTTGGGGATGTGCCACTGGGAGAGTTCCCCTGTGGATCCACGTCCACCGCGCCGGCCCGCGGGAGTTCCATGCCGGCGTCGTCCGCGAGTTTGCTAGCCGGGTCTTCCTACCCGTAGCGAAGGGTGCAAAGCCTGTAGTTTGCCAGGAAAACGAGCCGATCGAACTCGGTGGCTGCGATGGGCGTCATCGGCGGGCCGCCCAGTCGCGCGACGACGTCAGGCACGGTATTACTATGTCCGACGACAAGTGCTGTCTCGGAATTCGCCAGATGACGGATCGCGCCGGCAATCGACGCCGTGTCATCCTGGACGATTGCCGGCAGCCCAAGATCACCTGCAAGCGGTTGGGCGGTTGCTTGCGTCCGCTGGAGCGAACTCACGAAGATTGCAGTGACCCCGGAGTCGCCAAGCACGTGCCTCAGTGGCTGTGCACGGGAGGTACCGGCACCATTCAGCGGAGGATCGGCACCACCATCGAGCGTTACATCCGCGTGCCTGATCAGGATTACCACGGTCCCCAGCTGTTCCAGCCTAGCCCGGGAAGTCATCATGCCTCCCGTCCGACTTCAGATGAGCTACGAAACACCACCACACTGACCACCACGTCCTCCCCAGCAGCTCTCGGAGGTGAACACGGGCCACGACCAGCTATAACGGGCTGGAAAGCCATCACCAGAGACGAGAGAATCTAGCTCCACTGCGTTATCGCGGCGTTATTGACACTGACTGGCTGGGCGGCAGCGCAGGGGCAAACACCTGACCAGCGCGAGATGGCCCAATGGCTCAGGCGCGGGCAGGCGCTCGCCACCTCGATAACGGCTCAGTAACGCAGAGAGGCACACACTCGATCTGCGAGGCCGCGGTGAGGCAGGAGATATTGGCTGTCTTCATTCGGGCTGGACTGCACGAGCATGCAGGAGCTCCCTCGTGAGCGCCTTGCAGAGCGGAAAAATAGCGACAAGGAGATCATCATGTATGAAAGAACGCCGCGCGTCGGATCGAAACTAACCATCACTCGCCACTCGCTTGCCTGCATCCTCCCCCCAGATCTACTGATCGAACTGGCCCGGAGCGCTGAACCCGACCAGCGCGACGCGCTGTTGTCCACCCTGTCAATCGACCAAGGGCTCCGGCTCGCCAGGGCGGAGATCGCAGCTCGCACCCTCACGCGCCCCATCACGCTCCAGCCGACGCCAACAGCCGGCACCCCCAACCGCAGAATCTACGACCAGGCGCATTCCAGTGACCAGACTCCGGGAACCCTTGTCCGATCCGAAGGCGAACCGCCGAGCACCGACCAATCGGTGAACCAGGCCTATGACAACTTCGGTTACACATACGCCCTATACTGGGACGTCTTCCACCGTGACTCGATCGACGGCCAGGGCATGCCGCTCGAGGGATTCGTCCACTTTGGCACCGACTACGACAACGCCTTCTGGGACGATGCTGGCCACATGTTCTTCGGCGACGGGGACGGCACGACACTTACCGATACGACAAAAGGCATCGACGTCGTCGGCCACGAACTAACCCACGGCGTGACTCAGCACGAGGCGAACCTGATGTACTCCGGCCAGTCCGGCGCGCTCAACGAATCGTGCTCGGACGTTTTCGGCTCGCTAGTCAAGCAGTACCACCTCGGACAGACCGCGCAACAAGCCGACTGGCTCATCGGCGCCGACATCGTCGGACCGCTTCTCGCACCCGCCCTCCGCTCGATGAAGGCGCCCGGAACCGCGAACCATTACGACCACCAACCGGCGACGATGGACGGCTACGTCCAGACAACCACCGACAACGGCGGCGTCCACACCAACTCCGGCATCCCTAATCACGCGTTCTACCTCGTCGCCACGGCGATCGGGGGAAACGCGTGGGAGGCAGCCGGACAGATTTGGTACGACACCCTCGTTGACCCCCGACTGCGACCAAACGCAACCTTCAGCTCGTTCGCGAGTCTCACTCTCCGGTCGGCGCGATCCCGCTACGGGGCAACAAGCACCCAAGCAAACGCGGTCAAGTCAGCCTGGGATGCCGTCAAAGTAAGGGTCCGCTGAGCGGCTAAATGGACGAACTACACGTAAGCTACCAACGCTCGGGCGGGATCGCCGGAATCACCATGGCGGCAGAGGCCGCGGAGCCTGATCTGCCGGACGATGTCGCACTGATCGCCGTGAGCCTGCTCGGAGGTGCCTCAGACATGGGCATCCGTCCTTTTAGCCCGGCGGAGGAAGCCAACTCTCAGGCGTTGCCCGCCCCAGGCGCCGATCAATTCACTTACGAGTTGGAGGTGTCGCGCGGGAGCGAGAGCCAGACATTCCGCTGGTCCGACACGACGATGCCTGACCAGGTCCGACCCCTCGTCTACTCCCTGGCGCAGCGCTCTCAACCCATTCGACAGGCTTGACCCTATCTGACAAGTAGGAGGACGACGAAGGCGTCAAAGCCAATGGTGTCCTACGTCAGCGGATCGCAGCAACAGCTCGTATTGCTCGTGGAATCTTGTCAAGCTGGCACCGGCGTCGTCGTGCAAAGGAATGTTATGGCTTTCCGCGAGTCGTCCGATCGGGCGGGGCTGGTCCAGATCCATGAGCTGCGTGAGAGTCTCCCGGGTCAGGACACAGTGGTGGAGCTTGCGCGAGATTTTGTTCATATTCAGCGGTGGACGCGGGCCCGCGTCCTGGGAAGCCGCCGCGCTCAGGAGTCGGTCCCACAGCGCCTGGAATGTATCGTGGGCAGCTTTCGCCCGACCCGGGTACATTGGAATTCGGCTCGATGATGACGTCAACGGACTCATGGGGATCAGGGACATTTTGACCGCTGTCCCCGCCTGGAAGCGTCCCCGGCTTCAGGTTTCCCACGACGCGGGATTTCTTCGCCGGGTGATGGGTGCTAGGAAGTACGTCGCCGGCCATGGCGTGGTGCCGGTGCGGGCCGATAGAGAGTGAACATGTGGTCCCCTGCGTTCCAAGCCTCATCCCACTTAGCGAGAATATTTGCAGGTCACGTTGGCAGAATTCAAGACTTGATTGAGATCTGGCAAAAACTAATATCCCACCAAGTTGGGTACCGGATCATCGGAGCCCTTCAGCGGTGATGGGAGGACCCGGCCTCTTTCCGCCAGGCAGCCCGCGTACGCGCGGCTCGGCAGCGCAGCTGAGACCTCGAGTTTTATCGTGTGCCGGTCCCCCGTCGAGGCCCGTTCCCGGCCTGTGTTACCCAAGCCACCGTTCATCCGACGTTGCCTGGACCCGGCCCTCAGCATGGACACGGCCGGGCCTTTGGCTCCGATCCTGCCCTGTCATCCAAGCAGTGTCCGGTCCCGACGGGCCTTGTCAGTGAATGGCACACCTGGACGCGATCGCTCGGCTCCCGGAGCGCCCGTCGACAGTGCCCGGGGACGTTGAGCGTACCTCCTCTCTGCGCGAGGGCGGGAATGCATAGGCTGCATGGGCAGGGACGAAGAATGAGCCACTGAGCTGGACGCTGACGCCGAACGGCTGAAGGGATTGAGCCTGAAGGACCTCGGTAATGCCCCCGGGCCTCAGGACCTGTCCGCCAGCGGGCGGTCGGGGACGGACCCGGACGGGCTTTGCAGCAGGGAAGGAGCGATTTCATCGCGGCGTTGTCCACGCATTCGCGAATAACGGGGAAACGCCGGTGTTGGAGTTTTACTGAGGCTGGTGCCGATCCGATACCGGGAGGCGGCGTCCGGTATTCCGCTCGCCTTTCTGCCGTGACGAACCGGAGCTCAAGCTGTAACGCTGCAATAACGTGCTCAATGCCATTCTGTTCGTAGCCGACCCTTGGTTTTCTTATTCGTCATGCCATCCGGGTTTTCGTTGAGAGGCCTTGGCTCGCCAGCGATCCTCCCGTGCCCGCACCCGTCACCGGCTGCGCGTAGTGCAGTCGGGTGGTTCTGAGCCTGGAGGGAAGTCGGTCGCTGCTGAGATGGCCGGCCGCGCCTTCCCTTGTCACAAATGAGAGGACAAACCATGAGTGGCCCCACCGGTATCAAGAGAGTCGTTGTTTTCATCCAGGAGAACCACACGACTGACAACTACTTCGGTGGCCTTGCCCCGTATGGAGCCAATGTCGCCACGGGGTGGCCGGTCCAGCCCAACCCGCCGCTGGCGGATCCCCGCCACGACCGCGTTTCCTATGATCGGTGGCTTACGGGTGGAGGGACAGCGAGCCACACACAGTTCGATACGGTCAAAGACCTCCCCTTCTACGCCTACCTCGCGCTGACCGGTGCGTTTTTCGAGAACCATTGCTCGGGATTCGGGACGAACTCGACTCCCAATCATCTGCTGCTGGTCGGAGGGCAGAGCCCAACGCTGAAGAACCCTTCCCGCCGGCAGCCTCCGCCCCTGTGGGACATGCCTTCGGTGCCCGGGCTCGCGGACGATAATGGCCTCAGCTGGAGGTGCTATACCGGCAGCGGCGACTATCCTGCCGGCTTCTACCAACAGCTAAAGGGCTCACCCAACCTGGTGCCGTCATCAGACTTCGTCCGTGATGCCCAAGCCGGGGAACTTCCGGCCCTCAGCTACGTCTGGCACAACTCCCCCGAAGATGAACATCCCCTCGCCGACGTCTCGATCGGGATGAACAAGATCTGGGAGAGCGTCGATGCCGTCGTTCAGTCCGGCGGCTGGCAGGAGACTGTTTTCTTCCTGACGTGGGACGACTGGGGCGGCTGGGATGACCACGTGGCTACCCCGAATGTCGAGCACACCGGCGACGGGGTGCAGCTGGCCTATGGGCCCCGCGTAGCCTTGTTGGTCTTCGGCGGGCAGGTGAAGCAAGTAATTGACAGCCGATGGTCCTCCCACGTGGACGTCCCCAAAACCGTCATTCAGCTCCTGGGCCTGCCAGCGCTCGGCGTTCCCCGCGTGGACTCCAGCGAAGGCCTCGCGGACGTCACGGACCCCTCGCTCCAGCAACCGCCGCCTCCATCACCCGGGTCAGGAATCACGCTGCCAGATCCGCCCAATCCGGCACCGCAGCCCCGGCCGCTCCCTCCCTCGCCTGGCCCGTCCGAGCTGGTCGGCCGCGTTTTGCTCCGAAATGGATCAACTCTACCGCCGCCCAACGACGTCACCCTTTAAGGACCACCGCACATCCGAGGAGACAGAGCAGGCCCAACGGCACGCGGGAGACCGCGCCGTCCACGCTCATGAGGACCTGGACCAAGCGGCCCTCACTCCTCACCGACACCGCCACAGCATCCTCGACGAGGAGGCCGACGCAAGGTCCTTGACCGCATCCTGAGCACTGTCATCAGCCCACTCGGTCCTCCCGTGGCGAAGGGGCGAAGAAGTCTCGCCTCGAACGTTCGGAGGTGCTCGTCAAGGCCAAGATCTGGGTCAGCGGTGCGTATGCCGATTGCGCTGTGGCTGACAGCAACTGCGCGACGTCGCTGTTCGTGCCCTAAGAACCTGGTCACGGCCGCAGTGTGCCCAGCCAGGCCCAACCTCGGCGTGACGGTTACCCCGGCATAATCTGAGTTAAGCCGAATTCGGCTTAACTCAGTTACAGGCAGCCAATACACCTCCATCCGGTACACCGACACCCTGGCCCTGGAGGGCCTGCAGCCCTCCATCGGCAGCGTCGGTGACGCTTATGACAATGCCGCTGCCGAGACCGTGATGGGGCTCTTCAAGAACGAAGCCGTCGCGAAAGATTCACCCTTCCGCAGCGGCGCGCTGAACCAGCGCCTCCATTCCGCACTCGGGCACCAGACGCCCGAGGAATGCGAGCAGGCATACTATGCTCGAGAATCCGGCTCGTTACCCGACGACGCCGCCAACAAAACGGCGGCATGATTCCCGGAACGGTTCAGCCGGCAACGACAGATGTTTGGTGCGAGTCAAAGTCTGGCGAACCGAATCGCAGGCATGCACCGACGTGCGCACCACAATGGACAACCTGAAACAGCGGATTGACGGCCTTGAGTCGTCAAAGGACGGACACGACCCGAAAAAGGACAAAGCGGTGATCAAACGCATCGACAAGCTCATTGCTGAAGCCGAACAGGCGGTCGTTGCAGCCGAAGCACGAAAAGCGGAGCTTCATTGCCGGTAGGTTTCGATAGCCGAACCAGCCGCTTGCGACTCGACGCCAGCCGCGGCCGGAACTGTGGACGTAACGGTGTACCCGGCGGCATGGCTAGGGCAGAGGCAATGCTGACCCCCGGTGGATATTGAGGTCATTGACCGGCCAGCTGGCCCGGGCTGAGCGCACGGTCTGTCGTTACTGGCGGCGAGTCACTCCTCCGCCCGCTGGCGAGAAGGTCCGCGATGGCCGCGTCGACTGACTGGCCGCTGCGGTCTTGGAAGAACGTGAATCCGGGGGATGGGTTCATTTCGAAGCAGTACCAGTTTCCCTCAAGATCTTTCATGAGGTCCAGACCTGATACCTCAAGGCCTACTTTCCGCGTCAGGTTTATTGACATCGTTTCGATATGGCGGGGGAGAATGCACGCCTCTACACGGCAAGCAGAGTCGTAACGGTAATCGGTGGACTTGCTCGTGATGCTGCAGGCAAATGCCTGGGAGCCAACGACGTGTACACGGTAGTTTGTGCCGATGATCCTACGCTGAAATTGTGTGGGACAATTTTCCACGTTGTGTAACCGGTCATCGTGCTCCGATGTGAGCGTTCGCACGACGCTGCGAACGCCACTGATTGACTTATAGACGATTTCACCATGCTGGTTTTGGAAGGCTTTAACGGCTGCGGGGTCCGTTGTGACCAAGGTTTCGGGGACGGAGAAGCCGATCGACGCGGCCTGGGCTGTTTGGAATGGTTTAGAGTTGTTGGCGGCCATCGCCGAGGGCCGGTTGACGACTAAGGCCGGTGTCACTTCTGCCCAGGTACTCGTAAGTTCCTCGGTTCTTAGGGCGTAGTCGGTCAAGGATTTGTTGTTCGTGGCGTTCACCACCGCTGGCAGCTCGCGGCTGTCATACGGGCGCATATAAAAAGACCTGACTGTGTCGAGATCTGCAAACCAGGGGCCGAAGCGCAGATGCCCATGGATCCCTGCGCCTGATTCCAACTCGAGGGCTGTGTCCCTGATACGGCGTTGATCGATGACGAAGACTGGAGCGCCAAGTTTCCGCAAGCTCAGCTCGACGCGGGAGAGCGTTGTTTCAGTAGGTATGCCCCAAAGGAGAACAGCGTCGCCGGGGACCCGCCTCGTCACGATTTCTCCAGCAGCAGCAGATCGAGGAGCGCATCTGCAATGAGGGGATTGCGTAAGTTCAACCAGGGGACGCATTCCAACAATTCTGGTGGTCCGTTCGCCGACGAGGGTGCGAAGAAGGCCGTCATGGATTTCATCTCCGCCGCCGAGCCGAGATCAATGAGTTTTTCGCACATTTCAGGTGATCCTCCAAAGCAGCGATTGCCCACAACACTGACAGCAACGCTGTTAGGTGGTAGTTCAAGTAGCCATGCGGCGTGGGACGAACGGTGAACGGGCCGCATTTTGAGACCCAAGGGTCCTGCAAGTTTGCTCAGCTCTTCCGGTGACCATACCGTGCCCGCCAGGCACCGCGGCGTGGCACGGTTCATGACCGTGCACGGGAGGCTAGCGAGCCAGGCGACGAGGAATGCGTTCACCTCCTCAGCGGCGTAACTTCGGTCCTCCGAACGGATGTGAGGCAAATGCTCACTTGTTATGGCGCCAATCCGGGTGTGTACGGCATGGACGCTCGCAACTTGTAGTCGCCGACCCTCGGCGATCAGTTGTCCGGCCAGAGGATCGGCGGGATTGAACACCCATCCGCGGCGCCCGAGGTCTCGGGGGGTCACCAAGTACGCAGGAATTCGTCCGGACCAGTTCTGTGCGGTGCGCCTTGCATCGGCGTCGTCATCGCTGCAAATGATCAGGACACATCCGTCCTCCTTGATACTCAGGATTCATCCCTCAACACGCCGCCGCCAACGTCCGGGCGTTCAGTCGGCTCAATGAAGGAAGGTAGGCTTCCACTGCCGGACTCGAGGGCCGCGAGGCGTCGTGACACTTCGTCGAGCCTAGTCATCACGCCTTCCAAAGTTGCGGCAACGGGCGGCTGGTCACGGTCCTTTTCCTTGGCGTCTTTTTCCTTCTCCTTGCTGTCCTTAATTTCCTTGCGGTCCTTCCGGTCTTTGATGTCCTTGTCCTTGTCCTTGCGATCTTTGGTGTCTTTGGTGTCTTTGTCGGATTTCACGATCGGGTCGGTAGGCACGACGCATTGTCCGTCAGCGTTGGACCAGTATCGTTGGACGATGACGCCGTCGACGATGGCGGTGTTGCCCCCGCACACGTCCCCGATCTCGCACCAGCCGCCTTGATTGCACACGTTCCCTGTCCAGCCATCGCCTTCTGGGTCGGTTGCAGCTTCCACGAGCTCGTGCGAAAAGATCGACGTCACCGAATTAAGGGAACCGTTGTTGGTGACCCAAGACCAATGCGCGCGGACGCCGGCAATCGTGCTGTACGTATGCTCACCAATGAAATTCGCATTGGTGTTTGCGGTGTTCGTGGGGGTGATGACACAGTAGAATAGGTTGCCATCGTTGGCCGGTGAGGGCACCCGCCCCGCCGAACATAACTCGTTGATCACCTGGTGGACGTCACCGTCGCTGAACGGGTTGGGTGGACTTGCCGGGGCACTCCCAACGGCAGAGGTTACGTACGCCACCTGCTGCAAGGACCCGCGGCTGATCCCCCGGTACTGACGAAGCGAGTCGGTGTACTGTCCCGTTGCAATTGTGCTGACGGCGTCGGCAATTTCCCCGGGGCTCGGAATTGGTGGTGGGATAGACGCCCACGCGCTCCCCCAAAATATCAGCACGACTTTGGGACTCTGGATGATTCGGCCGCCGTGGTCGGTGAAATCATTCTTCGGCGCGCCCCCCTCGGCGCCTCCTGGGCTGCTTGTCGTCGACGGGATTTGCTGTTCTGTCGATCCTTTGTGTACTGCGACACCACCGCCCACTTCGGGCCCATCGAAGTCCATGACCGAGTCCTTTCAACTTGGCAGTTTTCTTGATGATGAAACCGCTGGCGTTACCCAAGCGTTATTGCGCCCTGTTCACTCTGGCGCACCCCGGATCACTGCTCTGACCCTGACCATCCCCGACGCCATGGAAGAACGGGCCGAACGCCGCGGCTGGGTCTATTCGGCTGATCGAGATCGAAACGTCATCGGGAAGCTCGGTGGGTCCAGTTCCGGACTCGAGCTCGCGGATGCGAGTCCCCCGCGCCAATTTCAGCAACGCGGACGCTATCAAGGCCATCGTGGCGTCGGTGACGGGTTGGTGACGGGTCTCGGCGGGGCGGGTCTGCTAATGGTTCGCCGACCGCGTCAAGGAGGACCACTCCTTCGTCGTTGAGAGCGAGCGTTGCCGTTGGGCCGGTCCGCGAAGCCTCCTTAACGACGCGCACGCTCGCTGAGTTCCGGAGGGCCTCAACGACGAAGGGCAAGTCTGGATGCGCGGCAGGCGTCACCGCAATGGGTCTATGTCCAAGGCTAACCTCGATCGGGTAAGCCAGCACACCGTCTCCAACTGGCATCGTCAAAGGTTGTTCGAAGCTCAACCGGCCGCGATCACCAACGACAACGTCGATCACACCCTTGGCGATCGGGTGGGTAAGATCGCCACCGGACCCGGCGAGGGCATAACTGTCACCGGGGCCACCCCGGACGGCGCCGCCCGCTCGACCCACATAACGCCTTGTGATTCGACGATGCTGAGGACCCCGGAGGTATCCTTCTCGGTCAGCGGCGGACCAGGTTGAGAAGGCGCGTTTGCGCCCCCAGTTAGAGGTGAGTGAGGGCCGGTTGAAGAAGACCGAGGCAGCCCTGGAGCTGATGGGAAAACTACAGGCGTTCTTAGAGAACGCCTCAGAGGATATGCCGGACGGGCCCCGGTCCAAGAAACGCTGATGGCCACCTACCGGTCGATGCTGGAGCTAAAGATCCCCACGCGGAAGGCAGCATCATTGACCGGTGTTTCCAGGACGACCGCGAACCGGAAACCGGCCCCGCCGCGAGATGAAGTGCCGGTGGTGCCGCAGAACAAGCTCAGCGCCGCTGAGCGGGCAGAGATCCTGGCTGTGCTGAACTCGCCCGGGTTCGTGGACCTGGCACCCCAGCAGGTCTACACGAAGCTGCTGGATCAGGGGATCTATCTGGGATCCTTGTCGACTTTCCACCGCGTGCTGGAGGAAAACAAGCAGGTCAAGGAACGCCGCCGGCTGGCCAAACACCCGCCCCGGGCGGTTCCGGAACTGGTCGCTACGGCCCCGGGCCACATGTTCACCTGGGACATTACAAAGCTCGCGGGCCCGGTCAGGGGGAAGTATTTTGACTGCTACATGATGGTCGATATCCATTCCAGGTTCATCGTCGGCGCGCATGTCCACGCCACCGAATCCGGAGTGTTGGCTGTGGAGATGATGAAGGGGATCTTCGGCATCCATGGCATTCCCCAGGTCGTGCACGCGGACCGGGGCACGTCCATGACGTCTAAACCGTGGCCGCGCTGCTCTCGGATCTGGAGGTCACCCGGTCTCACTCCAGGCCCCGGGTGTCCAATGACAATCCGTACAGCGAGGTGCTGTTCAAGACCCTGAAATACGGTCCGGAATTTCCCGAACGCTTCGCCTCGGTCCATGACGCCGGGGCATTCATCAGCGGATTCGTGGATGGTACAACCATCACCACCAGCACTCTGGAATCAGCTTCCACATGCCCGCGAACGTGCACGGGCCGCTATAAATGGATGCCGATTGCCGGCGGCGTCATGGTCGCAATCGCCTTGGTGCTGCTCTCCACCCGTAAACCGGCCTCAGCGCTGTGGGAGTTCTCCGCCTGCCTGGCCGTCATAGGCTGCTGATCGTCCAGGACTCGTTCCCACTCCGCGAGGTGGGCGCCGGCACGGCGTCGAACGACTTCTTCCGCCACATCGGTGCTACCCTCGGCTCGGCCGTCGTCGGAAGCCTTTTTGCCAGCAGGCTGGTGGCACTACTCGCCGAGCGGTTGCCCGCCTCGGCCACCGGCGGGGGGACTCCCGGAGGATCGAACTCCCTGTCTCCGACGGTGGTCAGCAAGCTGCCCGCACCGGTCAAGGATTCCATCATTGACGCCGATCTTCGTCTGGATGGTGCCGCTGGCCCTGGATCGCCGCTGCACTGATGTGCTTCGTCAAGGAAAAGCCGTTAGCCGCGGCCGTCGAACACGACGTGCTCTCTGAGTCCATCTTGGAGGGAAACATCCTGATCAGCGTGTCCGGGATGTCGAGTCGCCTCGACGCGCAGATGCAACCCAGGATCTGGTGGAGGGCTACCCGACGGCGTTCGGGTAGCCCTCAGGGCGCTTCACCCGTGGGGCGACCCGTCCTCGGCGGCCCGCCTACCGCGGTGAATCTATCCGGGCCTGAGTCCGCCCGTGGGCTGCCCGGCGGGAACGGGTCATGAGGGTGTGGATGAGCAGGGTGATAAAGACCACGGCGCAGAGTACGGCGGCGATCGCGAATGTCGCATTGATTCCGGCGCCGGTCGGGTGGAGATCCGGGGCCATGTTCGCTGCCAGCACCGCGCCCGAGACGGCGGTGCCGAAGGAGCTTCCCACGGTGCGCAGGACCTGGTTGAAGCTCACCGAACTGCCCAGCTCTTCGGCGGCCACGCTGCGCGCAATCAGTGCCGGCATGGCGGCATAGCTGGCACCCGTTCCCAGACCGAAGACCAGCATTCCGATCAGGATCTCCCAGAGTCCGGTGTGGGCGAACCAGAGCAGCATTCCGGCTGCGGCTATCATGCCGGCACCGATCGGCAACAGTGTCGTCAGACTGATCCGGCGCGAGAGGCGGCGCACCAGACGATTGGCCACAAAGCTTCCCACCGACAGCGGGAACATCACGAAACCGGCCCAGAACACCGGCAGCGCCATGCCGTAGCCGGTCGAGGCAGGAGCCTGGGCAACGAGGCTGGAAATCGAAAGGCCAATGTACATCGCGGCTCCCAGTCCGATTGCGGTGCCGTTGGCCAGCAGCACTTCCCCGTTGCGGAGGACCCGAAGGTTGATCAGCGGGTGCTGCGTCCGCAGTTCGGCCCCGATCCAGGCTGCCAGGCCGGCCGCCGCGACGATGAAGGCACCGATGGTCCACGGCGAACTCCAGCCCCAGTTCGGCGCTTCGCTGACGGCAAGGAGCAGGGTGCCGAGGCCGAGGCCGAGCAGACCGGCGCCTGTGTAGTCGAAGGATACCCGGGGGGCCTGTTCGTCGGGTCCGGCCGGAACGGTGCGGAAGACGACCACGATGGCCGTGACCACGAACAGTGCGGCGAACCAAAATGCGAACCGGAAGTCGAAGATCCCGGCGATGATCCCGGTCAGGGGGTAGCCGATCCCGATCCCGGTGGCCACGGTCACCGACAGGCTGGAGATGGCGAATTGCACCTTATCGGCGGCGACATAGCGGCGGGCGAGGGCGATCGTCACCGGAACGATCCCGTAGGTCAGGCCCTGAAGCGCCCGTCCGATCAGGAACACCGTGAAGTTTGGCGCCGCCGCGGCGACGACGGATCCGATGAGGATGATCGTCAGTGACCACAGCAGGAGCCGTTTCTTGTGCGGTCCGTCGCTGAGCCGGCCCATGACAGGGGTCGCGATCGCGCCGACCAGAAGGTTGATGGTGAGCATCCATTGCGCCGTGCTGACCGAAACTTCCATCTCGCGGGAGATGGTGGGCACCAGCAGCATGCCCAGCGAGCTCACGATCGCCGTCGAGAGCGCCGCGTAGACCAGTGCCGGCAAAAGGCGCAGGCGATCGGCCGGCTCAGTCAACGGAGGCCTCCGATCCAAGCTTCCGGAGAATCGGGATGACCGCTTCCAGCGCCTTGCGCTCCTCCGTTGTCAGCCGCTCCGTAATGGCCCGGTCAAGCCAGCCCTGACCGGCCGCGGACTCCTGTGCCAGCTTCTGCCGCCCCGCGTCGGTGAGCTCGATCCAGGCCCGGCGCCGGTCCTCGGCATCGGGGACACGCATCACCAACTGCAACCGTTCCAGTTCCCGCGCGGCAAGCGAAATGGCCTGCGGGCTCACGTGGACGACGGAGGCCAGCTCCTCCGGCAACGCTTCACGGGGTTTAGTCATAGCCACAATGATTCTCCAATCATCCAGCGACTACAGCCCTCCTACACAAACAATCTGACACCCTCCGCCAAACGCCCGCTCACCTCTCCCCGGCCAAGAAAAGGGACGAATCGAGGACGAGAAAATCTCGCAGAAACTTCCCTCAGGTCATGTCATCACCACAACTCCCGGACATGAATAGGTACAAGGCCGACCACGTCCGACACAATCAGCAAGGAAGGAGGTCCAAATGATCCCAAGCCACAGCAAGTCATGCAGTTCCAAGCGCTCCCGGCCATGAAGGAGTAACCAGCAACACCACTGTCCAAGTCAAGAGTAGGAGCCGCCAGACCAGCCACCACCAACAAAAAATGGGCCCCCGCAGGGGCCCGCAAAAGGAGATTTGTACACATTCAGAGGCCCACAAGCCCCTGAACAGGGAAAACACGTGCCCGAGGTGGGACTCGAACTGCATTCCCGCCCCTGCAAACGCTGGGAATTCCCGAAAACATGCGGAATCCGGCCCGATCCAACCCATGTACGGCCCAGTCCGAGGCCAGGAGTGTGGACATTGTCCACACTCCTTTTTCCCACCTGTTAGACCTCGCTGTACGGGCAAGACGACTGCCGTCGCTGATCGCTTCGGGTCGTTTCGTCAGGCGATCTGGATCCGTTCGTCGCCCAGCTCTACCTCGACACGAAGCCGGCCGCCGAGCGCCTCGACGTATTTCCGCAAGGTGTCGACCTGGGCACGATCAATGTCACCGTGCTCGATGCGAGAGACCCGGTTCTGGCTGACATGCAGGCGCCCAGCCAGCTCGACCTGCGTTAGCTCAGATGCCTCGCGGAGCTCCCGAAGCCGGTAGGCCCGGACCTCATCGAGCATCCGCTTCTTGTGGGCATCCACAGCTGCCCGGTCCACCGGACGCTTGGCCAGTAGTTCTTCCATAGACTTCGCCACTATGCCTCTCCTTTCAGGATCCTCAGATGATCATCGAACAGGTCATCCGCAACCGGAATGTTCGTCGTGTACCACTTGCTCCAGTTGCCCGCCTTGTCCCCGGCGACAAGCAGGATCGCCCGCCGCTCTGGATCAAAGGCAAACAGGATTCGCAGTTCCGACCGCCCGCTCGATCCCGGCCGCAGTTCCTTCATGTTCTTATGCCGTGAACGGACCACTGTGTCGACCAATGGACGACCAAGTTGAGGTCCGCGCTCGGCGAGAAGCTCTAATGCAGCAACAATCTGCTCATATGAGTCTTGGTCAAGACCTAACAGCCACGGCTCCACGAGTCCCACGTCAACATTCCACATCGAGGCCATCATACAACTCAGGTGTTCTACAACTCAAGTGCTATATTGCTGCCGCCACTTGTTGGACGTGCAGGAGGGACGAGCCGTCACACCCATTCGGTTGTGGCCAGGCAATGCGTCGCAGACAAGAAGACCTCGCAAGGCGATGACGTGGTCTTATCGAGGCGACAACTCAGGCATCCTAAAGGCGTTTCAACACCCCGGCCTCATGGCTCTTAACGAAGTCCCGGCCCGCGCTGATTTTTTGCATGTGCCGGTGACGCTGGACGTCCTAACCGGCGACTTGACCAAGAAACTCCGACTTGGGGGTGTGCGCCATGGCATTAGGCTCATCCGGACGGCGGTCACCGCCTTCTGAAACACGCAGGTTCATGTCCATGTTCGCTGATACTAAGCGGTATCAGGTAGTCCACTGGCGTGAGACGTATCCGGCTGCCCGAAGGTGACCTCTCAAGAATACGGTTCCGAGGATTTGTGGCAACGCAGGCACCCGCCATCTACGGTCTTGGGAACGCTGTCATCTGTTTTTTAGCTTGCGCGGATCAGGGAACCCGAGCGAGACGTACCCTGGCGCCCGTTTATTCAGGGACGCTGCCAGTACGGGTGTGGATTCGTCGTAGTAGTCGTGAACAGTCGAGACAGTTTTACCCGGGTACGGCCGGATAACCCGGCCGACGTACTGGACCAATCTGCCTTTGAACGACACAGGCGCTGCCAGGAACAGGGTATCCAGTTTTGGGCAGTCAAAGCCTTCTCCAATGTATGAGCCGGTGCCCAAGACCAGCAGAGGCTGCGCATCATCAGTGGTGGCAAGAAGGTCGACGGCGGCCTGTCGTTCCTTGGCTTTCATCGCCCCAGTGAAAACCACCGGATTCAGACCAGCCGCCTCGAACCGGGACCTCAGGGACTCAAGATGTGCTTTCCACGTAGTCAGTACAAGGATTCGGGAGTTCTGTTCGTAAGCTTCAATGACGTCGTCGTAGATTTGCTGCAGGCGTTCCTCGTTGGCGATCAAGTCCTTGTAGATGGCAGAGATCCCGCCCGGCTCGCTGGGGTCTGCGGCGCCGTCGTACACGTATGAGGTCCGGTGCAGTTCCAAAGCCAGCGCCGGTTCGGCAATCTCGTGGGCGTGCGTTGGCAGCTGCTGCGGAACAGCTGGGGAAATCGTGTGGGAGATTTGGCCGAGCTGGTGATAGATCAGCGAGTCCAACTTGTCGCGGCGGTATGGCGTGGCCGTCAGCCCCAGCCAGTACCGGGCCTGAATCTGGTTCATGACGTGGGTGAATGCTGCCGCCGGGACGTGGTGACATTCGTCTACGATGACGAAACCGTAGCCGGCGGTCAGCTCGGCAACATTTTCCCGCCGGGCCAAGGTAGGCAACAGCGCGACATCGACCCGTCCCGTCGTCTTGGCACGGCCACCTCCGATTTGGCCGCACTGCTCGTCCATGAACTGGCGGATGCGGCTGCGCCACTGCTCCGCTAAGGCTTTACGATCAACCAGAATGAGAGTTGAGACGCCGCGCAGTGCCATCGCAGCACACGCCATCACAGTCTTTCCCGTGCCGGGCGGGGCTACCAGGACTCCGTGCTCGGCGGCAGTGGCGGCGTCCAAGCCGCTTTGTTGTTCGGAGCGCAGGCTGCCCGAGAACTCGAAGCTTTGAGCCGTGCCTTGCGCCCGTTGATCGTCAATGCGCAGCGAGCTGCCACTCGATTCGACGAGTTGCTGTAACAGGGGCAACAAACCACGGGGCAAGATAAGGTCGCCGTCAAGCGTTTCGTCGTAGTTGCGCAGGTATCGAGGAATGTTCCAGGTGGACCGCCTCTGGCGTTGGCGTTCATAGAACTCCGGGTTCGGCATGGACGCGGCATGCTTGACGGCCGAGATCATTGCTGGTCCAAGGTCCGCGGCTTTGATCGTCAGACGTGACGCGAAACCTGCACGAACAATCAGTGCGGGGCGCGGAACAATTTTGGACGATTGGGGCAATTCCAGCCGGCGAACTTCATTTCCCAGCCTAACTGCCGGCAGTCTGCGGATATGGTCGCGAACTTCACGATCCGAAAGCCGATCCAGACTGGACAGGTACGCCCATTGGTCTTCATATGGTTCGAGGGTCGTTGTGTCGAGGAACAGGGTGGTGCCATGCTGGCGGCGCTTGCCGTTCAGCGGTGCGGCTATCAGGTTCCCCATACCTTTGCCCGAGTGAACGTCTTGGGCGGGAAAAAGCCTGTCGTAACTTGCCAGGCTCATGCTGCCGCGAAGCGCCATCGCCTCATGAATGAGGCCGGTGCCAAGCTGGCGAGCTGCGGACGCCGGTATGGCGGTGCTGAAGAAGATCCACACATGGGCGCCACGCCCGGACTGGGACACTTCCAGGGCCGCGGGAATACCTCGAAAGCGAGCAGCCTTAGCGTACGCAAGTGCATCGAGCATTGCGGCGCCGCCGTCAAAGTCCGCGGCGACCCACCAACAGGTGTCCTGTTCAGTCAAAGGATAGAGGCCAATGTGCTGCTCTCCGCGCAAATGGTCGGCAATGACTATTGGAGTAAGCGGCAGGAATCTGGCGCCTGCGATGTTCGCGCCTTTACGCCAGCCACCGGCGACGGCAGGGACCCAGCCGGAGCGGCCGTCACGCGAGTCTTCCCACCGGACTGCGTACACATCATTGCGCGCCCTGAACAAATCCTGGAACAGCCGGACTTTCGCTTCCGGAGACGAATCCATGGTGACCGGACCATGGTGCACCACTGAAGGAAGTACAGCCTGAGCCAGGTGGGCTGCCTTTGACTCCGGTTCCGTGAGTTCCAAGAGCTTCCGCAGTCTGGCATTGTCCAGACGAAGCTCCTCGAGCTCACGTCTTAACGCCCTGTCTGCCGCAGTGGAAAGGCCCGGCAATGCAGTTTGCCCACCAACTTCAGGAGTGTCTTCAATCACGGTTCCATTGTGGTCGGCAGAGGCCACCATGCCGAAACAGAAGAAGTCATCCACCACCATGGTGACGGCGAATGGACCGCCACTGCGCACGTGCCAACACTGAGACGAGTCATGTAGCTGCCACCCACACGACTTCACAGCTAACCGCGGCCCTGCCCGTGTGGGCGGTAGTGGCTTTGAGGATGTCCTCTTGAGAGTTAGTTCTGACCTCGGTGCGGTTAAGCGGCGCGGCAAAGCTGCAATGCGGCCACCATTGGGGCCAGCTCATGTCGATTTCGGCAATGATGTCCCACGCGCACTGGAGGGGCAGGTAAGTGCCAGGGGGAGTTGAGGTCGAAGAGACGCGGAGGCATGTAGCTATTTTGGCACTTAAGGGTATTAATACGTTTCATTCGGCCGGCGCGGTGAGGGAGGCGAAACATTGTCCTCTCCGAATGACCGCTCTTCGGCGGCCGAGCTGTCAGCCGGGGCCCGGGCAGTCTGAGGGAAACCCGCCCCCGGCCGCACTCGTTCCCGATACCCGGACCGCCAAAGCCCCGCGGGGGCTTCCACAGCTGCCGCCAAGCGTGCTCCGAAGGTTGCCGCAGCTACTGCCGACGCGGACGTGGCGGAACCCGCTGTGCTACCGAGATACCCTCGTCCGTGCGTCTTGCCAGGTGCCGGCGTAGCCCTGGTCCGGGATGGAATAGTCGTTCGGATTGGCTAGAACAGCTGCTTGCTCGCTACGAAGTGCCGCGATTTGCTGAGCAGCGTCTTGCGGTTTCAAGCTATAGGGGTTCCAGGAACACGGCGCGTTCAGGACTACCCAATCCAACCGGCCGCCCCTGTTCACTATTACGCCGCCGATCGTGCCTTGGGGGATGAGTGGTATGAGCGGTATGTTGCAGTCCCGTCCGCCATCCCACGGGCCGCGATTACTGACCGATGGAACGTGGATCCAGCCCACCAGAGGATGGCAAGGGCAGTCCGTGATGTAGTAAGCACCGTCCTGACCCAAAACCCCCTCGACTGTAGGTGTGCCCAAACTCAGCGAAAACCCCTGAGGGTAAAAGACGACCGTCGTATTTACGGCCGGAGTTTTGTCGGGCCACATGACGATGCCGGCCACTGTCCCTGCATCTGCTGGCGTCTGAGGCGCAGGTGCTTGTTGTTCCGTGGGCGGTGCTACCGGGGTCGGAGCCGCAGATTCAGGCTCGGGAGGCTGCGTCGTCGGCTCCACGGAGTGGTTACGCGACAATGTGTCAGGTGAGGTTGTGGCTGAGCTGTTCGTTTTGGGTCCTGAACAGGACGTCAAAGCTAGGCTGAGAATAACGAAGAGTGAGACAAATAGCCTGCGATACATTCGGCGCCGCCTTGCAGGAAATCCTCTTTGACCCCCAATGCGCAATAGGATAGACCTGCGTGCGATGGGCCGCAATCCTCCGCGTTGACTCGTGGAAAACCTCCGCGTAGCCGGATACGTTGCCTCAGTTGAAAACCTCCGCCTGGTGGCGTGGTTGACGGTGTTGGCGGCGGTTGCCAGCTATGCCCGTTTTCATGGAGCTAACGATGGCCCAACGGCAGGCTGTGACGAAGAAGAAGGCCCTCACGTATCAGGGCGCATCGCGGAAGGGGAAGTCCCGGATCCTTGATGAGCTGGTTGAGCTGACCGGGTGGCATCGCGACTACGCGCGTGCGGCGTTGCGTGATGCCCTGGTCCTGAAGATCATCAAGCCCCGGCCGGGCAGGGCGCCCGTGTACGGCCCTGATCTGCTGCCGGCACTGATCAAGTGCTGGGCGGTGCTGCGGGCCCCTGCCGGCCGGCTGCTGGCACCGATGCTGCCCCGTTCTGGTGCCGCTGCTGCGCCGCGATGGAGAGGTTGAGCTCACCGACGAGCAGGCCGGCCTGCTGATGCGCATGAGTGCCGCGACGATCGACCGCAAACTCGCGCCGGAGCGCGCGAGACTGATCCCGCGCGGACGGTCCCACACCAAGCCCGGCACCTTGCTGAAGGCCCAGATCCCGATCCGCACCTGGGCCGAGTGGGACGACGCGGTCCCGGGCTTTGTGGAGATCGACCTGGTCGGCCACGAGGGCGGCAACAGCTTCGGCGAGTTCTGCTTCACCCTGACAGTGACCGACATCGCCACCGGCTGGACGGTGAACCGGTCCGTGCGGAACAAGGCGGCCAAATGGGTCTTCGAGGCCCTCGAGCACGTCACCGCCGTGTTCCCCTTCCCCATCATCGGCATCGATTCGGACAACGGATCCGAGTTCATCAACGAGCACCTTCTCGCATACTGCCATGCCCGCCGGATCACGTTCACCCGGTCCCGGCCCGGCAACAAGAACTGTGAGGATTGGTGTGGCTGGTCTGGGACTGGCTGGCAGAGTAGGTGCTGGCCGTTCCGCCCTGTGGTCGCGACTCAAACAAGAACTGGCCCCCGTCGGGTGCCCTTCCGTCGACTCGTCCGTCCATGGGGTGGGCGGCCGATACCTGCCCGGCCCACATCGGTGACTTGATCAGAAGGTTGCCCGCCCTGTTTGACGGGGCGTGGCTCGTCACAGTGCTGTTCCGAAGTGACCTCTACCCGGACCGGTACCGGCCG